>NZ_JAOVYZ010000038.1 GCF_026413145.1 Limosilactobacillus kribbianus
CATCCTGAGCCAGGATCAAACTCTCATATAAAATATAAGAATTTGAGATAGCTCTCAAATTAAAAGTTATTAAGCGAATTGACTTCGCAAATGTTTTGCTTCAAATCACCGAAGTGATTGAAGACCCTACACATTTGATTCGTCGAAACTTTGTTCAGTTTTCAAAGGTCTACCAAGTTTGTTAACGCAAAGTCAACAAACTAATTATATCATCTCATCAGCAGCTTTGTCAAGAAGAAATTTTAACTTCTTTCTAACTGTTCGTTTCAATAAACTCACGAGACAACTTTATTATAATAACAAATCATTTAAGATCTGTCAACAACTATTTTGAAGAAGCAAATTAACTGCATCCCCGCAACAGCATGTACTAATATACCAACCATTTCCGTTCTCGTCAACACTTTTTTGCAACATCTAAAAAGTATTTTCAAAATCGTATAAACAATTGAAAACTTCAACTGCGACTAAATCAATATTATCAAAGCGGAAGCGCTCCCGTGGTCGAAAGCGGACGAAAATGTACTCATCTCGATCTTGAACATAGGTAACCTCACAAACCGGAATGCCGAAGACTTCAAAGGTCCGGCGCTGACGGTTCCCAGTATGATCAAATTGTATCGCTGTTAACCGACGAATAATCTGCATCAACTGTGAATCTGCCATCTTAAGCCCTCCTTTCCTTAAAAGCCACCATTCTAGATTACTATTGTCCGAACTTACTGTAAACAAAAAAGCGGTGAGCCAGAACTCACTTGCGAGTTTGTCTCACCATTCTAACAACTGTTTCACCGTGCTAACTACGAAATAGTAAAGAAGCCAAATTCATCCCCATCTAATTTTCATCCATGGACTTTATCCGGTTTGACAACCAGGGCCACCATTCCCGCAATCATTCCAAAGTAGTAGGTAATCAACCGCCAAAGAATCATTGCCAAGACCAACTTCGTATTCGAGTGAACAAAACTTGCAAAGAGGACCGAGAAACTGTACTCTGCCCCACCAGCACCACCTGGAATTGGGAACAATGAGATGATCATAAAGATTAAGACATGAAGACTAACTACCATCACAATGTTCAGATGATGAACTCCCAGGGCCAGCAAAATAAAGTACGGGATCAGGTAGTAAAACAGCAACTGAAAGAGCGTCACCACGCAAACCTTCCCCATCATCTTGTACTGCTTTTTCATCTTCAGGCTCTCTTGGTAAAAGGAGTCCACCATCTCATTCAAACGTGTTTTCATCTTCTCGTAGCGTTCGGGCTTCACAAAAATTGCGACCGGCCGAATCAGGATATTCATAGCCTTCTTGGTGAAATTATACCAATACATCACAAGCAAAAGGCCGACAATCACGCTCAGGTGAATCAAGAAGCCCAAAATCACTAGCAACGACAATGCATGCAAACGGGCTGCAATAAAACGAAAACCGATCAAAAGACTAGTTAAAAAGTTGATCACGATCATGGCCTGGAAAACCACAAATTTCATCAAAAGAACCGAGCTAGCCCGCCCCCCATCAACTCCCGACTGGAGCATTGCCACCAATTGTGCCGGTTGACCACCAGTCGAAAAGGGTGTAATTCCGTTAAAGAGCTGCTCAATCGGCGGCAGACGCAGGGCATCTTTCCAAGAAAAGTCGCGGTGCCGCTCATTCATAAAGATTTTAACGACGACCCCTTCCAAGCCGAGATAAAGACAGATACACAAAACTGCCACCAGCATCCAACCCCAATTCAGAGTATTGATCTGGTTCATCAGTAAATGGAGATTCACGGTCCGCAGCGAGTAAGCTATGATACCGACGCCAACTAATAGCATCGCAATTAATACTAACCAGTTTCGCCTATTCACGAGTTTGTCCCTCCCGCGCTTGCTGACGATAAAAATCATACCAAACCTTGGCGAGATGCTCCTTAGAATAGCGTTGGGCTACCAGGTGGGCCTGGTGCCGCCAGTGAGCCAAGCGTGCTGGGTCATTACGCAAAAAAGTCAGCTTCATCTGCATCTCAGAAACGTCGCTAGCTGGTTCGTAGTCTCCCGCAATAATGGAATGGTATAAGTCGAGGTCCCGCAACATCACCGGAGTGCCACAGCTAAAGGCCTCTAATACCGACATTGGAAATAGTTCATTATACGATGGCAAAAGAAAAAGGTCCGCCGCGTTGTTGAGCTCGGCAATTTCGGCTCTGGAGACAATTCCAGTGAAGCGCAAATTTTTCGGTGGATCGTCCACCACCTGTTTTAGTTCGTGATAGCCATCTGTCAGTCGGCCAAATGAAAAACCCCCAGCCCAGACAAACTGCACATCTTCATTTTGCTTGGCTAAACGGATAAAATCAGGAACCCCTTTTCGTTCCTGAATCTGACCGCTGCCGAGTACAATAAAGCGGTTCTGGGGCAGACTAAACTTATCCCGCAGCTGGGCCTTTTTGGCTGCTGTCACCGGGTGGAACCGATCGCTATCAACAAAATTGGGGATATAGGTGACCTTTTCTTTCGGAATTCCATAATCTGCTAGCTTATCAATAAAGGAGGGATTCACCACCACTAGGTGATCCATCCGTTTGTAAAAAGCAATCACGTAACGATAAAAAATCCCCCGAAATGGTTGGGGAATCTTTAAGCTGCCTTCGAGTGTTTCCGGCAAAAAATGGACATAGCCAATCTTGCGGCCCCGTTTCTTTGAAAAAGTAGAAAGATAAAAGGCCAGATCGATCGTATGGTAGTGGCTGATGTCACTGGTCCGGTAACGGTTGATGGCAATATCAAATTCGTCTTGAAAATTATTCTGCATTAAATCAATCAGTTCACGATAGGCGCTGCCAACCCCCTGGCCAGCCACCTTGTCTGCAGATGAAAACATGGTAATTTTAAGCATGATTAATTCCTCCGCCGAAATAACCGGTGTTTGGGTTCTGCTTCCTGGCGCTCGGCCATGGCAATTTGACAATCATCATAAAAGCGCACTACCTTCTGAGCGAAAACTTCCGCTGAAATAGCGTGCAACTTAGCTTGTCGCTTAGCATGGGATTCCGGGTTCTCCCGGTGATCTAGGTAGTGGATCACACCCCGGACCAAATCCTCTTGCTTTTGAAAGCTGACCCCAATGGCCGGATCATCAATTAATTCATCCGTGTACTCACTTCGCATTACCACAATTGGCAAGTCAGACGCCAGGGCTTCATCATAAGTTAGCCCCTGCGATTCCGAGTCAGAAGCCGAAACAAAGACATCCGCCATCTGGTAATAGTGGTAAACTTCATCATTATCAATTTGTCCGGCAAACTGAATATGATCCGTCAGTTGCAGCTGGCGAACCTGTCGCTCTAGGGTTTCACGGGCGGGCCCATCCCCCACGATCAATAACTGCGCCTGGGGCTTTTGGGCGATGATGTCCGGCATGGCCGCAATCAGGGCGTGAATATTCTTCTCATAGGCCAGGCGGCTCAATGACAAAAGGATTGGCGTGTCGTTCTGATAGCCGTACTTAGCGCGGAGCTTTCGGCGCTGGGCGGCCGAATCCTGCTGCTGGTAAACGCGCAGGTTAATCCCTGTCGGAATCACCCGAATTGGTCTGGTGACCTGGTAACTCTTAAGGGTGTCCAGGACCCGTTCACTGGGGGCGATCACTCCATCGATACTCTTCATATAAAGATGAACGAAGGTTGCAACATTGTGCGGCTTGACGATGTGGCCGTTGGCAATATAGTGCAAGTAGTCCTGGTACATCGTGTGATAGGTATGCAGGCAGGGAATGTCGAGTTCACGTGCTACCAACTTGCCCATCATCCCCAGGGCAAATTCGGTCTGATTATGAACAATGTCCAGTTTGAACTTTTTGGCAAGCTTTACCGCCCGGAAGGCGCCCCGGATGGCAATCCGTCGTTCCGTAAAGGAAACAAAGGGAATGCTCGGAAAACGGTAGATTCCCGCTTCCACGTCATCGTGCTTGGCTTGTGGGTCCGTTGTGGTAAAGATGTAGACATGGTGCCCCTGGGCAATCAGTTCGTCACGAAGGGTTTTAATTGAGGTAGCGACCCCACTAACCTGCGGAAAATATGTATCTGTAAAAAGACCGATATTCAAACTGATTGCTCCTCACTATAACGTATTTTGTTTAGGCCAATTATACTAGAAAATGACATTTCATACCATTTTATGATCAATTGACGATAGTGACAAGTTTTCCACCAAGAAATTAAAAAAGACGTAACCTTCTGCTTGAAGATCACGTCTATTCCTTGCGTAAAATTGGTACGTATTCCTTGACCAACATCTCAACTTCGCGAGCGCTACGGGCAGCCAGGGCCCGGTGCACCAGGGGCTGCAACTGGCGGTTATTGAGGTGGCTAATTAAGGAGCGAATTCGTAAAATTTGGCTGCTGTTCATTGAGAACTCGTCCAACCCCATCGCCGTTAACAGCGGCGTGGCTAACGGATTGCCGGCCATCTCGCCACACATACCGACCCACTTGCCTTCCGCGTGGGCGGCATCAATCACCCGTTTAACCAGCCGCAAAACGGCCGGGTGCAGTTCCTGATAAAGATAAGCCACCCGGGAGTTGCCCCGATCAGCCGCAAAGAGGTACTGGATCAAGTCGTTGCTGCCAATGCTGAAAAAGTCAACGTCAGGGGCGAAGGCATCCGCCATTACAGCTGCCGATGGTACTTCCAGCATCATCCCGACCTCAACGCTATCGGCCACTGCAACTCCAGCTCGGCCAAGCTTCCGACGTTCATCATCCAGAATATCGCGGGCCTGGGTAAATTCTTCCGGCGTGGCAATCATTGGGAACATAATTGCCAGCCCGCCATAGGCTGATGCGCGTAGCAACGCTCGCAGCTGGGGGCGTAAAATTTCTGGTTTAGCTAAGCCAATACGGATCGCTCGAAAGCCCAGGTAGGGATTGTCCTCGTGCGGCAGCTTAAACATCCCCAGACGCTTGTCACCACCAATATCTAAGGTCCGGGCCACTACCCGTTGTTCGCCCATCGCCGTAACGAATTTTTTGTAGACATGAAACTGTTCGTCCTCACTCGGCAATTTGGTCTGGTCCATATAGAGAAACTCTGTCCGCAAGAGACCGATCCCCTCGGCGCCGTTGTCGTGCGCATACTTAATGTCATTGAGGGTTCCCACGTTAGCCCCAACCTCGTACTTGCGGCCATCCTTGCTGACGGTATGCTGGTCACGCAAGGCCCCCCAGACCTGCTGTTCCCGGGCAAATTCCCCTGCCAGCAATTGGTAGTGTTCCAGTTGCTGATCGGTTGGTCGAACGATTACCTTGCCGTGAATGCCGTCAACGATCAGCAAATCGCCATCCTTAATCTGGCTCGTCGCATTATGCGTGCCAACGACTACCGGCAGTGACAAGGTCTTGGACATAATGGAAAAGTGAGACGTCCGTCCGCCATAGTCGGTCACTAAACCGGCCACATATCGGCGGTCAAACTGAGCCGTGTCGGTGGGAGTTACGTTTTTAGCAACAATAATTGCCCGGTGATCCAGGGAATTCGGGTCAGGGAGTCGTACCCCCATCAGATGGCTCAACAGGCGTTTATAAACGTCCTGCACTGCCAACGCCCGGGATTGAAGATAGTCATTATCATTCATGTGTTCAAAGAGGGTCAGATAATGATCCGTCGTGACTTTGGCCGCCCATTCGGCCGTGTAGGCATTTCCTCTAATCAGGCGTTCAAGATTTTCCAAAAGGACGGGATCGTTTAATATTTCCAGCTGGGTGTCAACGACCGCAGCCGCCTGTTGGCCCAGATTCTGGTGGGCCCGCTGCCGAATCCGTTTGAGTTCCTTCGTCGTTAACGTAAAAGAATCACGAAGCCGGGCGACCTCATGATTCTTGTCAGCTGTATGCTGTTTCTTAATGGATAGATCTGACCCTACTAATAGGTAGGCTGGCGCAATGGCAATTCCACTGCTCGCCGCCAACCCAGTTAGCAGCAGTGACATTAGTCAGTCAATCCTTCCTTCTTCATCGTTTCAGCAACGGCGTCCAGTGCTTCCTTTTCGTCGTCACCGTTGGCAGTGATGGTAACTTCGGCGTTTTGGCCAACACCTAAGGACATAACACCCATGATGGACTTCAGGTTAACACTCTTGCCTTCGTATGACAGAGTAACATCGGAGCCGTACTTAGATGCGGTCTGAACCAGGATAGTGGCAGGACGAGCATGAATACCAGTTTCAGCAATAATCGTAAAATCGCGTTTTTCCATACTTAATCAGTCTCCTTCGAGCAGATATAATAATTATCAGTGGCCATACCGCTGATACACCTCGATATGTTTATTTTAGCAATTGTAAGCGTTAAATACAAGATCAGCCGGCGCTTTTGTCAACAATCAATCCTGACGTAGGTGATAAACAATTTTACCCCCGATATTGGCCTTCCCCTCAATCTGGGTTCGATACGGATAAGCGTGGTAGACCCGTTGAAAGGCCTGAAAGTCTTCGGGAGTGATCACAAACTGGTCAATCTTGCCATTTCGCAAATCGTCGAGTTCCTGTTGAAAATTCTTCTCTGCCATCAAATCACCTCATTGGTTTCTTTCTATATATTAATGTGAACTTTCCGCCACCTATTTTAGCATTCTTTACCAAAGAGTGCTAAAATCTGTAGTGGAGACTTTGACCATTGATGATCTACTTAGGGCGGCAAGGCTTTGCGATTTTCTTAAAAAGAGTCTTTTGGCTTGCACTACGATAAAAAGTAAGTATAATGTAGTCATGGTCAAGAAAGGTCAAACTTTTAATTGACCTTTCAGAGATACTATCAAGGAGGTATTTTATTCGATGCTCTGTCAAAATTGTCATCAAAACCCCGCAACAATTCACCTGCAGATGAATTTCAACGGTCAGCGGGTGCAAATTGACCTCTGCCAAAATTGCTATCAAAAATTACAAGACTTACAAACCAACATGATGAATGGGGGTAACGGAATGAACAACTTCAACTTCGGAAGCCTGGAAGACTTCATGAATGCCATGGGCAATATGCAAGGTCAGCCGGCCGGCTCAAATGGTCAGGCTAGTGGTGCCCAGGGTCAGCGCCAGGGTGGTCGCCGTGGCGGCAAAGGCGTCCTCGGTCAGTACGGAATTAACCTGACCGACATGGCGCGCCAAGGTAAGATTGACCCGGTGATCGGCCGTGATAAGGAAATCAAGCGGGTCATTGAGATTCTCAACCGGCGGACCAAGAATAACCCAGTCCTGATCGGTGAAGCCGGTGTCGGGAAGACCGCCGTGGTTGAAGGCCTAGCCCAGGCGATCGTTTCCGGTGAAGTTCCAGAAAAGCTAGCGAACAAGGAAATCATCCGACTCGACGTGGTTTCCCTGGTTCAAGGAACCGGGATTCGAGGCCAATTCGAACAGCGGATGCAACAATTAATGGAAGAAGTTCGCAAGAATAAGAACATCATCCTCTTCATCGACGAAATTCATGAAATCATGGGTGCTGGGAATGCCGAGGGTGGCATGGACGCCGGCAACGTCTTGAAGCCAGCGCTGGCCCGGGGTGATTTCCAACTGCTCGGTGCGACGACTTTAAATGAATACCGGAAGATCGAAAAGGATGCCGCCCTTGCCCGGCGGTTCCAACCGGTCGAGGTCAACGAACCATCCGTCGAGGAAACCATCAAGATCTTGAACGGGATCAAGGGCCGCTACCAGGACTACCACCACGTTAAGTACACCGACGATGCGGTGGTGGCTGCTGCTAAATTATCCGACCGCTACATTCAGGACCGGTTCCTGCCGGACAAGGCGATCGATCTACTGGATGAGGCCGGTTCACGTAAGAATCTGACCCTGAAGACGGCCGACCCGAACACGATTGAAAATGAAATTCACACGGCAGAAGCTCACAAGCAACAAGCCGCAGACAACCAGGACTACGAAAAGGCCGCCTTCTACCGTGACCAGGTTTCCAAGCTGGAAAAGGCTAAGAAGGCCGCAGAAGAAAACCACACCGAGGACACCGCGACGGTCACCGTCCAGGACATGCAAAAGATCGTCGAAGAGAAGACCAACATCCCCGTTGGTGACTTGCAAAAGCAAGAAGAAAACCAGCTGCGGGACCTTGACAAGAAGCTGGAGCAGCACGTCATTGGCCAAAATGAGGCCGTCGACAAGATTGCCCGGGCCATCCGGCGAAACCGGATTGGCCTCAACAAGTCTGGCCGGCCGATTGGTTCCTTCCTCTTCGTTGGACCTACCGGTGTCGGGAAGACCGAAACGGCCAAGCAGTTGGCTAAACAGCTCTTTGGTTCTAAGGATGCCATGATCCGGTTCGACATGTCCGAATACATGGACAAGACTTCGACTTCCAAGCTGATCGGGGCTGCCCCTGGTTACGTCGGCTACGAGGAAGCTGGTCAACTGACCGAACAGGTTCGGCGTCACCCTTACAGCCTGATCCTGCTCGATGAAGTTGAAAAAGCCCACCCGGACGTTATGCACATGTTCCTGCAGATTCTGGATGACGGACGCCTGACCGATTCCCAGGGCCGGACCGTTTCCTTCAAGGATACGATCATCATCATGACTTCCAATGCCGGAACCGGTGACTCCGAAGCCAGCGTCGGCTTTGGGGCTGAATCGAATGGTTCCACCCACTCGATTCTTGATAAGCTGACCAACTACTTCAAGCCAGAATTCTTGAACCGATTTGACGACATCGTTCAGTTCAACGCCCTGACTAAGCCGGACCTGATGAAGATCGTCAGCCTGATGATCGCTGACGTCAACAGTATGCTCAGCGACCGTGGTCTCCACATCACCGTGCCGGATGACGTTGCCGAAAAACTGGTTGACCTAGGCTACAATCCAAAGATGGGTGCCCGGCCACTGCGGCGGGTTATCCAAGAACAGATTGAAGACCGGATCGCCGACTACGTTCTTGACCACAACGACGTCAAGAACCTGGCCGCCAAGCTCGACGATGATGGCAATATCACTGTTGTGGCGGCAGCACCGGTTGCGACTGCGGATGCCAACGTTGATAGCGATAAGTAATTTTCTTGTATAAAATCAATGCACCTCAGATTTCAAAATTGCTGAAATCTGAGGTGCATTTTTATATATTTTCAGTATTTCTCTTATAAATTCCCGACTTCTTAAGTCATGAGTAAATCTTTCTTTTACCGCATTCGTCGTCGCACTTCCAGTACCGGCAAAGCCACCAATGGAACCACGATCACCGCCAAAGTTAGTTCTGCCACCCCGTTCGTCGCCATAATGGTTTCTAGGGCCGGCAGAAGGTGGTCAACATTGACACCGTACGCGTGGGCAACTGCCGGGGTCCGATAAAAGAGCGCCACCGCCCCGAGGACCAGACCGGTATTGGTGATCGTCCCACCGATCGCCGCGACGATTGCTGCTGCTCGTTGTGAATGTGCAGAACGGCTAACCAGTTGAAAAAGCCAGCCAGCAACCAGGCCAATCATAATCCGCGGCACGACCGAAACCAAGGGATTCACAAACACCAGCGGCGCCAGCGGGCTGGACGGCGCCACGAAGGCCCGGACCCAGGTCAAGAGTCCCCAGACACCACCGATGATGGCCCCCTCCCCCGGCCCCAGGGTAATTGCGGCAATAATGACCGTCACGTGCAGAGTAGTGATGCTCAAGGGACCCAGCGGGATGTTGCCAAAGAACGGCACAAAGTCCTGTAAGATGATGATTGCAATGAAGATGGCGCGCGTGGCGTTGCGCCGGATTCGTTGGTGGCGTGTCATAATGTTTCCCCCGTTTATTTGAATAAGTCGATTTTAACAGTCTCAGACAATTTTCACCACCCTTCTTTCTCACTGCCGAAAAGCGGTATAATAAAAGTTAAAGATTCAATTTGACGAGGTGAAATTATGTTTGAGCAATTTAAGACCGGGAACCCAATCTGGGTCTACTATATCGATATTGATTCCGGCGCTAACCTGGTAGTCCCACAGCTGCTGCGGGGGCGGCTCGGCCAGGCTTACCAGGTCGCTAAAAAGGAATTTCCACACTACCGCTATGTCAAGACCGAGGGGCAGACCACGGGAACTTTCGACATGAACCAACGCAACGTCCGCCTGTTTTATCGTAAAAAAAACTGGGGTGAGGTCCAGGCGATCGAAATGTTTCTCAAGCTTGATGCCAAAACGGTTATTTACGATACCGTCAACGGCATGCCCGTGGGCCAGCCCCTGCCGCCGGACATCATTATCAAGGCCTTCCATCGGGTAGCCACTAAAAATGGTGAATTTTGGTACGAAATTGGTTCGAACCAATGGATTAAGTATGACCAGATGCACGTGGTCGACGATCCCTTCACCGGCAAAAACGAAAAGATTGATTCTCGACTGGCCAAGCGTCTCACCGTCTTGCCGCTGCACGATGTCCCGGCAAGCGTTGACTACATTCCCGGCAAAGCGGTGGATATCTATGATCAGCCATACGGTAATGCCATCGACAAGATTGAAGATGGCAAGGAAATCACATTGACTGGAAAACTGAATGACAATAACGAAATTACCTGGTACCAAATCGGTCCTAATCGCTACATCTCAGGCAATTACGTCAAAATTGCATCTGAAGAATGATTAAAAAGATCGCTTAACTGATGGATTGCACCCTGTCTGCTTGACAGAGTGCAGTCCAAGCTAAGCGATCTTTTATTATTCCTCCTTCACTGGGTGCTCAATCCGGTAGATATCTAAGAAGTACTCGGCAACCGTCTTGACGACTGCATAGGCGGGAATGCACAGGATCATGCCACCGATCCCGGCGATATGCCCGGCCGCCAGCAGGAGCAAAATGATTGTTAACGGATGGATTTTTAGGCTCCGGCCGATGATATTCGGATAAACGATGTTGCCGTCGATCTGCTGGACGATTAGGACGACGATGATCACTGGAATAATCTTATTTGGGGCCATCGTCAGCGAAACGAAGAGTGCTGGCGCAATTCCAATATAAGGACCAATGTAGGGAATAATGTTACAAAGGCCGGCCGCGATCCCCAGCACCAGGGCCAGTGGCTGGTTGATGATCAGGTAGCCAATCGAGGTAAAGATCCCGACGAAGAGACATTCGATCACCTGACCGGAGATGTAGGAGGACAGGGTGTCGTTCATCTTGGTCAGCAGCTGCCCCACCTCCTTGGCGTGGTGTGGCGATAACCACTTCTGAATGCTGGGGGTCAGCTTCGAGCCGTCCTTGAGCATGTAGAAGAGCATCACCGGCACCGTGATCGTCACCACGGTAACGTTGGTGACGGCCCCAATGATGTCCCCGACCCGCGACGAGAGGCCCTTCAGAATCATCTGGGCGTATTTGGCCAGCTGATGATCGAATTGCCGGTAGTAAGATGTCAGGTCAACGCTCTTGAGAAACGAATGCTGGATGGTGTTGTTTAACAAATGCTGGATCCCACTGACCGTCTGCGGCAGATGCGTAACCAACGTGCTGATTTCCTTGATTACGGGCGGGATCAGCAAGAAGAGGCCCCAGACAATGATCAGGATTAGGGCCGCGACCAAGAGGAGACTGGCGAGACCCTTGTTGATCTGGTGGCCACGAATCTTGATTTTGAGCATTAATTTCAAGATCGGGTTCAGCATGTAATACAAGAATCCCGAGAGGATCAGCGGCACAAAGACCACCGAGATGAAGGTTAGAAATGGTTTGAAAATAAACTGGATCTTGGTACAGACAAAAATCAGCGTGGCCAAAATCAGCAGCAGCAACGGCCAAAACAGCCGCCGGTAAAATTGACGATTAGACATCTTTCTCATCCTTAAACTTTATTGAGTCTCTCCATATCATAAGCTAAATCAGCACCAATTGATAGGTGGAAATTAACCACGGCTAAGTTTTATTTTACAAAAAATAACAAAATCTTTCTATTGAGTTACATTAATATTTCAAACGTGTTACAATTAATGTATCAAAAAGCTAACAATGTTAAAAACATTGCGGAAGGGGTGCTATTTATTATGAAGCTTAACAAGAAGATCTTAAACAGTTCGTTGGTAATCATGCTGGCATTGGGACTCGGTGGTTGCGCCGTTAGTTCTGCGCCGACGACCCACAAGGCAAGCGAAGCCACCAGTGCCAAGGTTGTCAAGCAGAGCAGCAAGAAGAATTCCGACAAGTCAACCAAAGCGGATAATAAGGCAACCACCAAGAAGTCCGCAAGTCAAACAACAAATGCAAGTAGTACTAACAGCGAAAGTACGACCGCTACTAGTACCGTCCAGGCGGCAAACGTAAGCAGTGCTAGTGCTAAGGAAGTCACGGCCGCAGCAACTCACAAGACAAGCGAAAGCACCGCCCAGACGGCCACCACTAGTGCAGCTCAAACAGCAACCAGCAAGGCCACTAGTCAAAAAGCCCACCAAGAAATTCAACTGGGCCTGGGTGACGTCGCTAGTTGGACCGACAATACAGGAGTTACCCACCACGTTGACAGTGATGGGATGGATCGGCAGACCATCTCCGGCAGCGATCAGGTCCACTACCAGGATTGGTCCGGCAGCCTGCCACAGAATGCCGTTGTTAGTCACAATAATTAATTACTAAGCAATAGCATCCCCAAAAAGGGAGTGGGAAAGAACTCGCTTGCGAGTTCGTCTTCCCACCCCCGCGAGGCTGGCTAGGCGTCCTGGGCGTTGATTTATCAACGTTCAGGCTAGCTTCGCGTCGCAGCCAACTACCGCGCTGTAGCATTTATAATCTATATAACAGCAAAGAGGCTAGGTTAATTCCCAGCCTCTTTTTGCTTACTTCAAATATTTTAAAATATAGTGGTGACCGGCAGTGATGTCGTACTGGAGCAGCTGGTAGTCATGCCAAAGCTGCTTCTGGGACTTGGTAAAGTTCTTCTTCTTGACAACCTTCCCCCGCTGGTTGACGAACTCGTTGCGGTCCACCGTCTGGTCGCTGCTGGACTGGTTAAAGTTCACTACAACGGCCGGCAGCTGTTCATAAACGCGGGTTAGCAGTGCCTGATACCAATTGACCCGTGAATTGGTCTGCTTAGCAACCATCGCCATGAAATCGTTTGGATCAACGATCTTGCTCTTGTCCTTCAGGCTACGGGCACCGTGCTTGCGTGCATAACGATTCGAATAGATAAAGTAGTCGGTTTCGTGAAGCTGCAAGCCATCGGTCGCCATACTGTTGCCATAGATACCTGGCAAGTGATCGCCGTAGAAGACCACGGTGATCGGCTTGTTAATCTTATCGATCTGCTTGATGAACTGTTTAACATAGTTGTCGGTGTAATGAATTCCGGTAATGTAGTCGTTCAAGGAATTCTTATCCGTCCCACCGGAAACGGTTTGGGCCTGGTACTGAGACAAATTATTGTAATAATTCTGGTCAAATGGCAAGTGGTTCTGCATCGTGATCAGGTTGATAAACTGCCCGCCCTGGTGATTATTGATCTGGTCCAGCGTGTTGGCGTAGGCCGTCTTGTCCGACAGGTAAGGGCTGCGATCAATCTTATGCTGGTGCTTGATCGGGTACTTGCTACCGAGGTAGAGAAATTTGTCAAAGCCAAACTTCTTGTAAACCGCGATCCGACTATAGAAAACGCCCTGGTACGGGTGAATAGCCACCGCATGTTGGAAGCTATCAACCACTGACGGCTCCTTGGTCAGGCGGGTCACCAGCTGGGTATAAGGCACCGCTAACGTTGGCAAGAAATTGCTGAGGCTGAGACCGGTCAGAGTCATGTATTCCATGTTCGCCGTTCCCCCACCGTAGCCGGAACTA
The DNA here is from genome assembly GCF_026413145.1 of Limosilactobacillus kribbianus. GTDB lineage: Bacteria > Bacillota > Bacilli > Lactobacillales > Lactobacillaceae > Limosilactobacillus > Limosilactobacillus kribbianus. The sequence goes on from NZ_JAOVYZ010000038.1 coordinate 13,780, forward strand.
AGCATCAGGCCCCCAGTCGCCTTTTTCTTGAGACTCGTAATGTAAGGGATAGGGTTCTTCGTCAGGGTCACACCTGGTACCCGCTGTGGATTGGCAAAACTCTCGCTCAGGTTAAAGATTACCGTCTGGTCGCCTAGTTTGTTGGTTCGATGACGATTAATCTGCATCGCCTCTTTTTGATAGCGCCGCACAATTTGTTTCATCGTCGCCGCTGAGTAGCCGCTTGGCTTTTTCATGACCTCGCAATCAACATTATTGAGGAATTGAAGCGTCGGCCCGTTTTTCCGTGCGCCGTCCAATTGACTGTAAAAAGTCGGCTGGTTGCCGATCGCAGTTAGGAAGTTATTCAACGGTCCCTGCTGATTCCAGAAAAAACTGGTTGCCACGAACAATGGCAAAAACACTAGCCAGGCCAAGCGGCGATGCCAGGACCAAGCAAGCCGGAGCGATAACTTTTTCTCGGCAAGGACAACCAGGGCCACAAGCAAAACGATTGCCAGGATCGCGGCCAGCATTGTTTTCACATTGACCATCTTGATCAGTTCAACGTTGAGGGCCGAGAGATCGGCTGGTAGAACTGGTTCATCACGGGCCTGGATCTTAACGCGACTCCCTACCATGAAAATTAAATTGAAAATTACCACAATGGCGAGACTGGTCCAGTAGCGCCTGGTTAACGCCTGGCAAAATTTAATTCCAGAAAAAATGATCAGGGCTGTCAACAATAAGAGTAGTTCCCGCTGCCCGAGGGCGTAAGCAAGGGTGTTATAGGTAACATTATCAACATAAATTCGCCAGCCCTCATTCATCATCAGCATCGAGGCCACCGCAATCAGGTAGGCCAAGCCAAAGGCAAGCAGATTCGGACTCAAGCGGCGAACCCAATGCTTGATAGTGGCAAGTTGATCCCGCAGTGCACTGCTACTCAAACGGTGCAGCCGACAGTTAAAACTGGCAACCAACGGCAAACGTACCCAGAGCTGCCAAAGCGCCGCCACCACCATCGCGAGGGCCAGCACTGCTAAGGTCAGCAGTGCTAATAATCCCGAGGACTGGTGAAGTGATTTTGCCAGCTCAGCGCAAACGGTCGTTGTTGCACTCGCCTCCACTAGCGGCAAAAACGTCCAGGTAAGGCGCACCGGCATCGCCATTAGCGACTGTTCACCCAGCAACTTAACAATCCCCGCTGCGATAATCACCGTGAGAATGTTCACCGGGGTGGAATAACGGGTGATCGTCGTGCCGGTAATGCTAAACCAAGGCATCACTACCTGAAGGCCCGTGTTGAAGAGCAAAGCCCCACCGACCAGCACCCCCCACCAGCGTTTCCGCCATTTCAAAAAGTGCTGACGGCTTTCTAACCAACCGAGGAGAAAAACCAGTGCATAAAAAAGGCTGCTAGTTCGTTCCTTCCAGCCAAAAATACTCGGGGTGAAAATCGTCGAAGCAGTTATTAGCGCCAGGATCAATCCCACCACCACCGCTTGCCAGCGTCGTTCCAAGTGATCACTAATGCGGCCAAGCACTAGCCCAATTAAGAGTCCACTGATCAGTGGGTAGGAATTACGCAGAATTGGCAGAGCGGCATTGTAGAATACCTTCGTCATTACACTGGTACTGAACAGACTGACCACTAGGCAAAGCAGGCTGCCGATAATCAGAGTATTCAACCACACTTTTACCAGCAGTGCCTTCGCATCCGCAACCCGTCGCGCAAGGTAGGCACCCAGCACAAGCATTAGGATATCCGGGCCAATCATCGTCAGCCCACGGGTGATGTTATAGATCACCGTTGCGAAGTCCCAGCCCCGATTAGTAGCGATTTGTGGACTCATTCGCCAATAGAGCTGGCTGAAGCCCGCCCAAGCTAAAATAATCAGGTAGGTAATTTGCCTCCTTGTTCGCTTCACTGAAAAAACACCTCTTTCGTTGAAAACTATTATAAGCTTTAAATATTGCAAACCTGTGACATAACCAAAAAAACTAGCGATTATCCGAAAATAATCACTAGTTTTCCTTTTATTCTAAAACAATTTTTGACAATAACGGGCTGATTTGTTCAATTTACTCTTCGGTTACAGAAGTTGCGGTCACATGGTAGGTATGACCGTTGCCGCTAACCGTCCAATCGTTGGTTCCATTCTGGGTAGCGGTGTAGCCGTCAATTTCATCCATTGAAGGAACGTCCGGCCGCGCTTGACCATTGGCGCCGGCCTCGTTGATCTTGTTCAACAGGTGTTCCTTAACGATGTTCTTGGCATCAGTGGCTGTCATCTGCGCCTGAGTTGTAGAATCGCTCTTCGCCGTGACCGTGCTGGAATGGTCGCCAGTCTTCACAACTTTGTATTGACTCTGCGTGTTCTGAGAACTGCTCGTTTGACTTGCACTGGATTGTGAGCTAGCCGTCGCTTGAGAAGAAGAAGCCGTCTGCGCACTTGAGCTCGTGCTCTTCTTGCTTTCGTTCTTAGTCGAAGCAGAAAGAGCTTTCTTTTTGTTGGTCGAATTCGAAGATTTAACCACCTTGGCCGACCGCGCCTCGTTATCCTTTGTCGATTTCGTCGAACTTGAATTGCCACATGCAGCAAGGGTCAAAACCATGGAACCAGCAGCGAATAAAGTCACAAATTTTTTGTACATATAGATTTAAACACTCCTCAATAAGGCATTACAGAGTTACGTAATAACTAGCGTTGTAGTACTTAGTGTAGCCGATCTTCACAACGTCACCCGGTTCTGGGGCGTGGACATAAGCACCGTTCCCCAGAGAAATGGCAACGTGATAAGGAGCACTGTCGCTCCCGAAGAACAACAAGGCACCCTTTGGAGCATTGGCAACGTCGTAGTGGTGCTTACCCAGCGTCTGTTGTTGGTAAGTTGTCCGGTAGTTGCTGCCCAGGCCATAAGCCCATTGTACTAAACCAGAGCAGTCAAAGCCAGTCGATGGCTTATTACCACCCCAAACGTAGGCTGTTCCCCGTACTGACAGCGCCTTGTTGACGGCAGCACTGTGATCATCACTCCAGGAACCATCACTGTTGAAGTGGTAGCTTTGACCGTTGATCGTCTGGTCACCGGTGGCCATCCAGGCGTTCGTTGGGTCGAAATAGTACCAGTTGTTGTTGATCTTTTGCCAACCAGTCTCTGCCCAGGCATTGTTGGTGTCAAAGTAGTACCAATTACCGGCGCCAGACTTATACCAACCCTTGCTTGCCCAAGCGTTGTTTTCATCGAAGTGATACCAGTTGTTGTTGATCTTCTGCCAACCAGTATCCGCCCAAGCATTGTTAGTATCGAAGTAGTACCAGTTATTGTTGATCTTTTGCCAGCCAGTATTAGCCCAGGCGTTCGTAGTATCAAAATTGTACCAGTTGTTGTTGATCTTTTGCCAACCGGTATCTGCCCAGGCATTGTTTTGGTCGAAGTAGTACCAGTTACCGGCGTCGGACTTGTACCAGCCAGTCTTAGCGGAACCATCATCGTTGAAGAGGTACCAGTTAGAATTGGATTGGTACCAGCCGGTCTTGGCAGCACCATTGTCACCGAAGTAGTACCAACTGTTGTTGACATTTTCCCAGGTGTTGGTAGCGTAGTTCGTGGCATCCTTGTAATAGTAAGTGCCACCATCACGCTGCACCAGACCAGTTTGGTTTGATTGAGTAGCGGTTTCGTTTGTTGCCGCAGCATTCTTCATCTCGCCAGTCAGCTGGGTTGCCGTGTTCTGGTTGTCAGTCGTTGTCTGAGTTGTTTGGTTAATCTGCGTCGTCGCAGCATCGATGTTGGTTGTATCCGCCTGACCATCGGCAGTTGCCATCGTCATACCGAGCGTCAGGGAAGCCAAAGCAACCATTGCCATGCTGACCCACTGCTTGCCACTCTTATATAACTTGACACTCTCTCACAATGTTAAACCCTACTAATATTTTAAATGTTTTGGATCAAATTATCAATGAAACAGTTAGTCATATTCATGATTACACTAATTCTTCGCGAGCTTTCATTCGAAAAAGAAAATTAACAGCCAGTACAACGATCAAAACAATCCTT
>NZ_JAOVYZ010000039.1 GCF_026413145.1 Limosilactobacillus kribbianus
CAGTTCGCGTGTGGTAAGATGATGATAGGTCATTTGTGATATCCTTTGCTTTTGTTTGTGGTTATTCAAAAGTCTATCACAGATGGCTTTTTTATGTTTCTAACTTAATTTTACAAACCGGGAGAAAGAAAAAGCAAAGGTCCCAGCTCGTTTTGAGCTGGGGCCTTTGCTTATAATGAATAATTGCTTGGATTAGTTATTCTTGGGGTTTACCACCTATAAACATCCCGGCAGCAGAAGCCAAAATAATTCCAATGAAACTTACAACAGCAATCATGTTACTAAGAGCTGACATCATGGTAAACACCCTTCCTTTTCTAAATAAGCTCTGATATCTTTCAACACCCATATTATAACAAGTTTCGGCCATTACGCTGATAATAATTGGGTAATTTTTCGCTAAGCAAAACCGGCGACAATGCTTATTAAACGCTTAGGAATAGTTAATAATCTGGTAGTGTGTTCCCAGCAGGGTGGTAGGGCCCAAATTGTCCAAAGATTGGATAGTGAACGAAAAATGATTCGCTAAAATAAATCTTCACCTTTTCTTAAACAATTGCTGATCCGGGCCGGCCAATTATCAACTTATTGCCAAAAGAAAACGCTGAGGAAAATTCTCAGCGTTTGGAAGGGAGTTAATAATCTTCTAATCGAAGAAATCATGGATGATTTGCTTGTAGGTTTTAATGGTGGAAAGGAAGCTGGAGATGGTGGTGTACTCGTCCTTTTGGTGGGCGCGCTCCCACTTGTCGCAGCCGAGCACTACCACCGGAAGATCTGGCCGATGCAGGGTGAAGACGCTGGCGTCCGTGGCCCCGTTGATGATGTCGAGCTTGATCTCCTTAGCAAAGTTCGCCTGGGCGGCGTTTAAGACACCCTGCACGAACTTGCTTTGAGGATCGGTTGCCACCGGCCGAAAGCTCATCAGAATTGTTAATTCGAGGTGGTAAGGAGTGGTCTGGTTGATATGGTCGATCGTCTGCTTGAGTCGTGCGATGACCTTGTCGTTGTCAAAGAGCGCCGTGGGCCGGATGTTGCCCTGCAGGATGGCCCGGTCCGGAATCGTGTTGACCTGGTCGCCGCCCTTGATGACGGTGACGCTGTGCTGGAGCTTTCCTAGGTAGGGGTCGTCTTGCACATCGTCGAAGAGCTGGCTTTCGGCCTGAATAAAGGCAACCAAACCGCTGATGGCGTTGATCCCGTCGGCGGGGCGGGAACTGTGGACGGACTTGCCGAGACTGGTGACCTGGTAGTTCATGCTGCCGGAGTGGGCGAAGATGATGTTGCCGCTGGTTGGTTCACCAACGACCAGGGCGTCAATGTCCTTTGCCGCGCCCGCCTGCTCGAGGCGGTTGGCCCCCGGCGTCCCGTATTCCTCACCGGCCGTGGCAATGAAGCGCAGCGTGCCGGCGGGCAATTGACCTTCTTCCTTCAGCTCGATCAGGGTGAGGGCCTGGGCGGCCAGACCGCTCTTCATGTCGGCAGCTCCACGTCCGTAAAGACGGTCGCCGTCGATTTCAGCGCCGAACGGGTCGTGCTGCCAGCTTTCGGGATCACTGACGGCGACCGTGTCCTGGTGTCCAGTCAGGGCGAGCACCCGTGGATCGTTGCCTTGACCGATCTGGGCGGTCAGGTTGGCTCGGTGATCGCCGAACTCGTCGACGGTCGCTTCAATGCCGTGAGCCGCGAGCAGCTTTTGCAGGTAGCGGGCGACTGCCACCTCGTTCCCATTGACGGAATGGATCTTGATCAGGTCCTGCAGAATCTTTACCTTTTCACTATCTTCCATAAGAACTACTCCTTCCAATCAAACAATTAGCGCAAATTAACGATCCTGGTGGTTGAACTTCTTGGCGAGCAGGTCACCGACGATCTGGATGATCAGGACGAATAAGAGGACCAGCAGGGTGGCCACCAGGGTGACGTCGTTGTTGAAACGATCGTAACCGTATGAGATGGCGGTGTTCCCCAGGCCACCGGCACCGATCGCCCCGGCCATGGCAGTCAGGCCGACCAGGCTGATCAGGGTAACGGTTGAAACCCGGATGATTTCGGAACGTCCTTCACGCAGGTAAACGTCGTGGATGATGTCCCAATTGGTTGCCCCGATGGCCTGGGCAGCCTCGATCTTACCGTGATCGACGCTTTCTAGAGCCACCTGAATCTGCCGGGCGTAGAAGCCAAAGGCCCCGACCGTCAGTGGCACCAGGGCCGCGGTCGTCCCGATCTGGGTACCGACCAGCAGCTGGGTGAACGGTGCGATGAAGGCCAGCAGGATGATAAACGGGATGGCCCGGAAGATAGAAACGATCTTGTCGCAGATGTTAAACCAGACCTTGTTTTCCAGGATGCCACCGGGTTCGGTAACGACGAGGGCGACCCCGAAGAAGAGCCCGAGCAGGCCGGCAAAGATGGCGGGCCAGAAAGTCATGTACAGTGTTTGGAGAATCGACGTGCCCCAGCCGTTATCACCGGACCAGCCGAGTTCTACTACGTTAGGGAAAAGACTACTCATTCCAAATCCTCCTATCATCAATCTTGGTTACGGTAACGTTGCTATCATGCAGGAACTTGACGGCGTCCTTGCGCTGCTGATCGTCTCCTTTGACGACGACGAACAGGGTCCCAACCGGTTGGCCGGAGAGGACTTCGACGTTCCCGTAGAGAATACTTGCTTCGACGTTGAGCCGCTTGTAGAGCTCAACGATGATCGACTGGGTGACGTTATTGCCGTTGTAGACCAGCTGGAAGAGCTCTTCGTTGTCGGCCAGGTGGTCGAGGTTGAAGGCCTTCAGGGTGTCGACGGCGGCCAGTGAGCCACCGACGAACTGGCGGGTCAATTCCTGCTTTGGCCGCAGGAAGACGTCCTGGAGAGCGCCCTTTTCAATGATCTTCCCGTGTTCCATGACGGCGATCTTGTTGGCCACCCGCTTGACGGCGTCCATTTCGTGGGTGATGAGGACGACGGTCAGGCCGCGCTCCTGGTTGAGGCGCTTTAAGAGGTCCAGGATCTGATTGGTGTTTTGCGGGTCGAGGGCCGAGGTGGCTTCATCGGAGATCAGGATTTTCGGATCGTTGGCCAGCGCCCGGGCGATTGAGACCCGCTGCTGTTCACCACCGGAGAGTTGGACCGGGTAGAACTCGGCCTTGTCCTTTAAGCCGACCAGATCGAGCAGTTCGAGCGCCTTCTTTTCCTGGGCGTCGTCATCCAGGTCACTGTGCTTTAAGGCGAAGAGGACGTTTTCGATCACCGAGGTTTCGTTTAAGAGGTTGAAGTGCTGGAAAATCATCCCGATATTTCGGCGCTTAGTCTGAAGCTCCTTGCCAGAAACCTGTTGCTGGTGATCACTGAAGAAGGTGTCGCCATCAACGGTCACCGTCCCAGCGGTTGGCTTTTGGAGGAGGTTGATCGTCCGGACCAGGGTTGACTTCCCGGCACCGGAGTAACCAACGATCCCGTAGATGTCGCCGGGCTGGATCTGCAGGTTGACGTCCTGGACGGCACGGACAACCTTCTTGCCCTGCTTAAAGGTCACATCAATGTCTTGTAAGTTAATGATTGGTTCTGCCATGCAAATCCCTCCGTTTATTACTTATTGAAGTTCAGGTTCCAGGCTGGAATTTCGGCACTGCCGTAGTGCTTCTTCAGGAATTGCTTCGTCTTTTCAGTCTGGTAAGCTTTGACAACATCCTTGTACAGTTCGTTGTTCTTGTCGCTCTTCTTGACGGCGATGATGTTGACCCATTGCTTAGCGTCCTTGTTGATTGGTTCAACGAAGATTGCGGACTTGTAATTGAGGCCAGCGGCTTGAGCGTAGTTGGTATTAACAACGGCGGCGTCAACGTCGTTCAAGGAACGTGCGGTTTGGTCAGCGGCCAGTTCCTTGATCTTGATGTTCTTCGGGTTGCTTGCGATTGAGTTAGCAGTGGCGAGCTTGGTGCCCTTCTTCAGGGTGAACAGGCCGGCGTTCTTTAGAACAGTGAGGGCCCGGGATTCGTTGGTGGCGTCGTTTGGAACGGCGATCGTGGCCCCGTTTGGCAGGTCCTTGATGCTCTTGTACTTCTTGGAGTAAACCCGGATTGGCGTGATGAAGGTGTCACCTAAGGAAACAATGTTGGTCTTGTGAGCTTGGTTCCAGTTCTTTAAGAACAGCTTGTGTTGGAAGGCGTTTAAGTCAACGTCCCCGTTTTGCAGGGCCTTGTTTGGCTGGTTGTAGTCGGTGAATTCCTTGGTCTTGATCGTCACGTTGTACTTATCCTTGGCGGTCTTGGCAACGGACTTCCAGAGGTTCTCGTCGTTCTTGTCCCCGGACATAATCCCGACGGTCACCGTCCGCTTGGCTTGCTGTTGGGGCCGAACAAAACTAAAGTAACCAAAGACGATCACTAAGACAGCGACGATGGTCCAAATAATTGCATTTCTCTTCTTCCGATTCTTCCGCATAGTAAAAACTCCCTTTCTAGTTGTTATGCATTTGTTAGTTTCAATTAATCGTCACGATCGAATGCTTGGAATAAAAAAAGCACTCGTCCCTAATTCAAAGGACGAGTGCTCGCGTTACCACCTTTATTCGCCATACCGTCACCGGTACAGCCTCAGCAGGTTACTCTAATCAAATCATTAGAATTACCTAGCACGAATAACGTGTGCTAACCCGTTACCGACTAACTATCGCCGGTACCATTCCAAGCCCATCTTCGGCAGTTACGCTTACTTCCTTCCACCACCCGGAAGCTCTCTTAAAAGCTTGGCTGCTTACTCTGCTTTTCGATATGTTTGTTTCGATTAATTGATTATGGGTTCATTATAATTGAAATCTAATCTTTGTCAACAACTTTTAAGAAAAAACTTAAGAAAATTAATTTGCTTCCCAAGTAAAATTACTTCGTGATTAGTTGAATTTGGCCGAATTAGCGCTATGATAGGAACTGATAAAAATGGTAAGCGCTTAATGCAAAGGAATGTGATATTAATGGTAGAACCGTTATTCTTAAAACCTGTCTTTCATGAGAAAATCTGGGGTGGTCGGCGCCTGGCAACCGACTTTGGCTACGACCTTCCTGCGGGAACGATCGGCGAGTGCTGGGCTATCTCGGGACACCCGCACGGTCCCAACGAAATTGAAAATGGCGAATTCAAGGGGCAATTATTACCGGACGTCTACGCCCAGCACCCCGAAGTCTTTGGTAATCCCAAGTCGAAGGTCTTTCCGCTCTTGACCAAGATCCTGGATGCGGAGGCCAGCCTGTCCGTGCAGGTGCACCCGGACAACGCCTACGCCGAGGAGCACGAGCATGAACTGGGCAAGACCGAGTGCTGGTACATCATCCACGCCGATGAGGGGGCCTACCTGACCTATGGCCACACCGCCAAGACGAGGGAAGAACTCAAAGAGATGATCGACAAGCACGAGTGGAGCAAGCTCTTCGCCAAAAAGCCGGTCAAGACCGGTGATTTTGTCTACGTCCCGAGTGGCACTATCCACGCATTGAACAAGGGGATCATGGCGCTGGAAACCCAGCAGAGCTCGGACACAACCTACCGAATCTACGACTACGACCGGGTGGATAAGAAGACCGGCAAGAAGCGGGCCCTCCACCTCAAGCAGTCAATCGACGTAACGACGGTGCCGTTTAAGGAGCCGGACCTCCACATCAGCACGGAAAAGTTCGGCAATTCCACGGTCACCACGCTGATCACCCAGCCCGACTCGCCGTTCTTCAGCGTTTACAAGTGGGATATTAACGGTAAGCTGACGCGGCGCCACGAACACGGCCCTTACACCTTGATGTCAATTATCGACGGGGAAGGGACCCTGAGTGCTGCCGGCAAGACCTACGACCTCAAAAAGGGGACCCATCTCTTGATGCCAGCCACGATTGACGAATGGACGCTGGACGGCAAGATGCTGATCATCGCCTCGGAATCAGTTGAATAAGCTTATCTTTAAGAAAGGACCCGGCGCCAATTTGGTGCTGCCGGGTCCTTTCTTAATCTGGTAAAATGGGAGAAAACTTTTGGGAGGTGGACGCAGTGACGAGTTCTCTAATCATTGCACTGGTGATTTTTCTGGCCTGTGCCGGCAGCTTTGCGGCGGTTCTGCACCATGACAAACGGACCCTTTGGACGGGAGCGCTGGCTGTCTTGACCGTCGTCAGCCTAGGCGTGCTGCTGTTGGTCAGCGCAATGATCATCTTCAACGTGACGGGCGCCGATCACAAAGTGTTGCTCGGCATCCTGGTGGCGATCGCCCTCTTGATTTTGATCGCGACCTTGTTGTTTATGGTGACGGTGGTCGTGATGTTTCTTGCCGAGGGGATCAGGATCCTGACCAAGGAAGGCTGGCAGGTGCGCAACATGCTGTCGCTGGCAACCGGGCTCTTGCTGGTGGGCTACCTGGTAGTCTGGCCATTTATCGGACGGCTGGCCCGGCAGAGTTTCACAACCTACCTGTACGAGTACGTCAGCCTGGTGGCCCTTTACTTGCTCTTTTTGGTTTCAATGTACGCCCTGACCGCGATCCTCAACCTCTATAATCCCGGCAAGCACCAGCTGGATTACTTGGTGGTGCTGGGCGCCGGGCTGATCGGTGAACGGGTCTCGCCCGTGCTGGCGGCCCGGATCGACCGGGCAATTGGCCTGCTTGCCCACCACCCGCACGCTAAGCTGGTGATGTCGGGTGGTCAGGGGCCGGACGAGGTCATTCCTGAGGCTGTCGCGATGAAAAACTACGCGGTGGCCCACGGTGTCCCAGCGGAGCGGATTATCTTGGAGGACCAGTCGAAAACGACCTACGAGAACATCAAATTTTCCTACTGGTTGATGAAGTCCGGCGCCCAGGTCGCGTTGGTGACGAACTCCTTCCACGTTTATCGGGCCCTGCTGATTGCCAAACGCCAGGGCTTCAAGTGCATTGGCTACGGGGCCAAGACCAGGTGGTACTTCACCCTCAACGCCTTTGTTCGGGAATTTGCGGCCTACCTGAAGATCACCTACCGGATGCAGCTGACGGTCGCGGCCGGGCTCGCTGCCCTGGTGATCTTCGACGCGCTGCTTCAGTAGTTCGTTAAAGTATGATGATTTTATGAAAAAGCGGCTTTCTTTCGCCATCTTTAAGGAAATCTTTGTAAAATAGAAGCATGCAAAACTATCAAAGTCGATCAGAAAAACATTCAAATCATTCACCAAAATTTAAACACACCCGGCTCTTGATCATCATTCTGGTGCTGATCTTCGTGGTTGCTTTTTTTCGTCGGCCTTACCAGCAGACCAAAACGACGTCTTATGCGGTTAATCAAACGGCGACCGTCAAGGAGGGGGCCAGCCTTTATCGATCGCTTTCGGCGCGTGTCCGGACGAGGCGCGCCGGGAACGCCTCTGGAACTGTGCGGAAGTATTATCTGCTGACTCGGGACAAGAAGCAGGTGACCTACGCCAAGATCATGCTTGATGGAAAGGCCTATTACGTCAATGCCAAAAACCTAACGCTGACAATGACTAACCCGGTCAATCGCTACGTGGCACAGTTGGGCTACCCGCATGCCAAGGTTACCAAGCAAATTTACACCAAGTTCAATCACAAATCCTATGCGACCGCTAGTGGAAAGCCCCGCGGCGTGGTCATCCACGATACCGGAACCAACAACTCGACGCTAAGTGGGGAAGTTTCCTATATGGAGGAAAATTACAAGACGGAGGAGGTCTTCGTCCACACCTTCGTCAATAGTAGTGAAATTCGCAACATTGCCAGCCTCAAGTACATGGCGGAGGGGGCCGGACCCAAGGCCAATCCCTACTTCGTCCAGTTCGAGATGATCCGGGAAACCTCCGCCCAAGGCTTTGCCAAGCAGCTGGCCAACGCCGCCTATTACACGGCCTATATCCTGAAGAAGTATGATCTGCCAGTGACGAAGGGAACGAAGAATGGCTCTGGGACGGTCTGGACCCACAACATGGTTTCCAACTACCTCGGGGGAACTGACCACGTCGATCCGAACGCATACTGGCGCCGGGATGCCAAGCGCTACTTTGGCACGACCTACACGATCGATGACTTCATCAAGCTCGTCCAGGCCTACTACAACCAAATTTAATAAAATGCGTAACAAAAAAGAGTGATCTGTCAATAAATTTGCAGATTGCTCTTTTTTGCTTCTTGATGTTTAACGCCAGGGCCGTATAGTCGAAATAGACGCTACGAAGGGGGAATGCAAATGTTTGGAACAGTGTTAGTCGACATCAACGGAGTCGCGTGGACGGTGGTCTATATTGAACTGATTCGCCGGGGCTTTTGCGAGCGGGCGTGCGGGATGCCGCTCTTTGCTCTGGCATTGAACCTGGCTTGGGAATGGATCTACGGCCTAGATGGGCTTTTCGGTAGTCGTTCCTTTATCCCGGCCCAGTCAATCGCCAACCTCGCCTGGGCACTCTGCGACGTCGCGGTCCTGGCCACCTGGCTGAAATTTGGCCGGCAGTATTTACCGCAGTGGGGCCAACGCTTGTTTGTTCCCTATACCTGCCTGGCGCTGGGCTTTGGCTTAGCCCTGCAGCTGGCCTTTTACTTCAATTGCGGCACCGTGGAGCAGGCGTCGATCTACTCGGCCTTTGCCCAAAACGCGGCGATGTCGGCGATGTTTATCGACCAGCTGTTGCGCCGTCCCGATATCAAGGCGCAGTCGCAGAGCATCGCCGTTGCCAAGTGGCTGGGGACGCTCGCCCCGACGATTTACGGGCAGCTCAACGATAATCCCCTAGGGAACTATATTTTAATCATGGGGATTGTCTGTTGCGTCTTTGATCTGCTCTATATCGCCCTATTGAGGCAGCGGCAAAGAACCTTGAGGAGGTGGGCGGATGAAGAAAAAGCTTGAGAACCGGCGCCTGATCGGCTATTTGATCGGGATGAACCTGCTTTGCGTCGGGATCAACCTCAACACCCGGTCCGGGCTGGGGGTGGCCGCCTTTAGCACCTTACCGTACTCACTGTGCCGGATCTTTCCCCATTTGACCTTTGGCCAGACCAACATCATCGTCTACCTGTTGATCGTAATTCTCCAGTTCATCATTGAGCGCCGCTTTAGCTGGGCACTGGTGGCGGAGATTCCGTTCTCCTTTGTCTTTGGGATGTTCGTCGACCTCTACAACGCAATTTTGCCCACGGTCGGCCACGAGATCATTCTGCGGTCACTGATTCTGCTGCTGGGCAACACGTGCAGCGCGGTCGGTGTCTTTTTGATGGTCGAGGGGGATTTGGTCGTAGCCCCGGTCGACGGGATCGTGGTCAGCATCTCCAAGGTCTCGAAAAAAGCCTACTCCCTCTGCAAAAACTGCTTTGACCTTTCGATGGTCTGCATCACCGTCGTCGTCTGCTTGGCTTGCCGGAGCCCCTTTTACGGCATTGGCGTGGGAACGATCTTTTCCGCCCTGTACGTTGGACGGATGATCCGGCTGTGCGAACGGGTTGCGAAGAAAGATTAACGGGTGCCAGTTAAAAACTGGTCGCAGAGCCGGTAGAGGCGTTGTTGCATCGCGGCCTTGCTCATTTGGGGATGGTGCAGCCACCAGCGGATGCACTGGTTGAGTGCCCCGGTTAGGAACTGGACGGCCAGCTCATCCTGCATCCCCGGTGGCAAAATTGCCCGGACCTGCTTGTCGCCCGGCTTGCCCGGCTGTTCGCTCAGGTTCATGATTACCCCGGTGGCGGCAGGGCTGCTGTCAAGGGCCAACAGGAGCGCACGGTGGCTTTCGACAAAGGCCAGGCCACTATCGATCAGGGCGTGGTAATAAGTGACGGGTGAAGCATTTTGCGGGATGTTCTCATTGATGATTGCGGCGCGGATGGTGGTAATCATGAAGGCCAGGAAATCATACTTGTCGGCGAAGTGCTTATAAAAGGTGGCCCGCCTGGTTTGGGCGCGCGTGCAGAGCTCGGCCACCGTGATCTTTTCAAAGGGCTTCTCGGTTAGCAGCTGCTGACAGGCAGCGATTAATGCCTGGTAAATTTTTCGTGTCCGCAGATCCATTTGTCTTCCTCCAAATTAAATTCTTGGCTTTAAGATAGTAAGAAACGTAACAACTGTCAATAAAAATAACAACGAATTAGTAAAAGGCACCGAACCAAATTGGTGGTTCGGTGCCTCTTTAATCTTACTTCTTGTAAATGTTTTTCAGCCATTTGAGTGACTGTTCGGCGCTTTCTGGACCGAAGCTGTACTGCTTCAGGCGGGCCAGCCGCTTGTAGATTGGTGACTTGAAGGCCATCCAGTAGTTGAAGATATCCCAGGCGATTGCCAAGACGTAATCAAGCCAGTTGAAGTGATATTGGGTATTGCCAATAAAGTAGTAGATTGCAAGTGGTGCCAGGCCAAAGAGCGCCGTCAGCAGTCCCGGATTGTACCAAAATTTCATTCGAATTGGGAAGACCACTGCGTGCATGACCAATTCCAGGAAAGCAAAGAGCATTACCGCCAGCGTCATCCAGCGGTATTGTGGCAGCAGCAGCGCCAGCAGGTAAACGGCCACTGCAAAGTATTCATTGCCCCAAGCGGTCGTGGCAAGGTTGAGGTCCCAACTCCGCGGGTCGGGATCGGAAACGTGCAGCTCCATGTATTCGCCGACGAATGGGAAACCACCGGGATAACCCATTTCTTCATAGAAGTGCAGGTGGATAATTGCTAATGAGCCGAGCACCAGTTTGGCCCGGAAGTCAAAATCGCCCAACAGTGTAATGACGAAGACCAGTGCGGCAATGAAGATACTGATCTTGTACCAGTTTTTCAGGTAATAGTTCATTTTATTCTCCTCCTTAAATGTCATGTTTGTGACTTTTATGATGTTATCGTATACTAGGAGGAAAGCAGGCGCAATCATTTGAAAACGAGGTGGCACGAATGGCAAAAAATGTGACAGTTAAGCACGTCCGACAGCGACAAATCGAGCAGACGCAAGGAGATTTCACCGAGGCCCTGCATCGGTTATTGAAGAAGGAAAAACTCGCCAAGATCAGTATTGCCCAGCTGTGTGCGACGGCGGGCTATGCGCGGCGGACCTTTTACCGGCATTATTCATCCGTCGATGACCTTCTATTGCAAGAGGTAGATCGACAAACCCTGGCGCTGATGGCGCAGCTTAAGGACGCCAATAATTTTGGGGCGGTGGTTCAGCGTTTCTTTAATTACTGGACCCGGCATACGGAACTTTTGACAATTCTGCGACAAAACGATTGCTTTCACCTGCTGGTCAACTCGTGGACTCACCACCTGGAGGACAGTGAGCTTTCCCAAAGCGACATCAAAGATAATCTCTACGCTCAGTTTTTCGGGATGGGTGGGATGTTTCAGATGCTGTACCTCTGGTGTTGGCACGACTTTCAGGAAACGCCGGCGCAGATGCAGCTAATTGCCGGGCAGATTGCTGACCACCTGAAGAAGGACAGCTTTCGCTAGAAATAGGGATTGATAAACCATCGTTAGGCTTAGATAAGGCTTTAATGGTTGCTTTAATTTTGCAACCAGTTAGCAGAAATTGATGCTTGCGAGTCTACTTACTTTACGTAAGTGAAATTGAGAGATATACTTGAAATATCAAAAATAGAAGCGAGGTAATCAGAATGAAAAAGTTAGCCGATCAGGTGACGTTTAAGCACGGTGCAACGATTAATAATCGAATGGTTCAACCACCGATGTTGACTAACAGTGGGTTAAATGGAGCAGTCACGGACGATACTTTGGCTTATTGGGACGCCCGTTCTAACTCGGCAGGCTTAATGATTGTAGAATACAACTACGTTAGCCCCGCGGGTGGTCCGGCGATGACCTGGGCAGATGACCGCACGCAGCTGGCAATTTATGATGATAAGTTTGTTCCGGGCTTGACCAAGCTGGCAACTACCATGAAGAAGCATGGTAATAAGGCCATCATGCAGATCGCTCATACTGGTCGACAGGCTAATTATCGGGCGCATCTTGGACTTCCGGTATATGCGCCAACAAGCGCTAACTATTCATTCTTACCTTATGGGGTTCAAGCCTTTACCACGGCTGAAGTGGAACAAGTGGTAAAAGACTTTGGGGCCGCTACTAAGCGTGCAATTGATGCGGGCTTTGACGGCGTTGAGATTCACGGTGCCAATCACTACCTAATCCAACAGTTCTTCTCTCGTTTTTCTAATCACCGAACGGACAAGTGGGGAAAGCCTGATGCCTTTCCATTAGCCGTGGCAAATGAAGTCTTTCGTGTAGTTAAGAAGTATGCACCCGCAAACTTTATTGTTGGTTATCGAATTAGTCCCGAAGAGATCAACCCAGATAGTGTGGGTTACACCTGGCATGAGTCAACCAAACTTATTGACGAATTAACCAGCCAATTTGACTTTGACTACATTCATCTGTCGATGGGTTCATATAAGGAAAAGCCTCAGGATTCCGAGAAAACATTTGCGGAATTGTTTACCCCATTTCTTGGCGACGGCACGAAGCTAATCATTGTCGGTGGTGTGATGGATCAAGCTGCCGCGGAAGATGCCTTAAAGTACACTGACTTGGTTGCGGCCGGGCGTGCTCAAATTATCGATGCCAATTTCTCTGCTAAGGTGGTTAAAAATCATGGGGAAGATGTAATTACTAAGATGTCAGACCAAGAAGAAGCAGAACAGAAGGTTACTCCTGGACTGCGGGAAGTCTTTGACCAGAAGACGAACTTGCCTGATTGGGGGAAGACATTGAGTGACCTTGACTATAGCAAGGCAATTAAGGTAACTGCTGATTAATACTCAAAGTTAACAAGTCCAGAAGAACGGGGGCTGACCGTTTTTCTGGGCTTATTTATTATTATGGAGAATGGCAATGTATCAAGAAACTTGTTTTTGCTAGGAGCAATCGGTGGAAATTGATATAATTGTGGAAAACGAAAGGAAAGCGTACAAATGAGGATTATCGAACAACCAAACTTAAATCCGGCCGAAAGCGAGACGCTCCTCGGCATCTGGGAACGTTCAGTCAAGGCCACCCACGACTTCTTGAGTCCGGCCGAGGTGGCGGCAATCAAGCAGTATGTTCCCCAGGCCTTTGCCGGGGTGGAACACCTCATCATCGCCAGGGATGATAGCGGCCAGGCGGTGGGCTTTATGGGCATCAACGACAGGAAGGTTGAGATGCTCTTCGTCGACGCCAACCAACGAGGCCAGGGCGTCGGACGCCAGCTGCTAGAATTTGGAATCCAGCACTATGGGGTCGATGAGCTGGCGGTCAATGAACAGAATCCGCAGGCCCGCGGCTTTTATGAGTACATGGGTTTTGCCGTCGTCAAGCGGTCCCCGGTAGACGACCAGGGGAACCCGTACCCAATTTTGGAAATGAAGAGGAAGATTAAAGATGAGAACAGTTGAGGCCATCAATACGCTGGCCGCCTTTTGTGGGCCCCGTGACATTGCACACTTGGACCAGGTCAGTCTCCAAGCGACTGCCGGGATCAAGCAGGTCGATGTGGCGGTCCTCTTTGGCGGCAGTATCATTGCCGGTGGGGATGAGTTTGCGACCGCGATCAAGAATAAGCTTGCCAAGCATTACGTCATTGTCGGTGGTCACGGCCATACGACGCCAACGCTACGGCGGCTCGTCCACCAACGTTACCCACAGCTGGCAACGGCTACGATGACGGAGGCGGAAATTTTTCAGCAGTATATCAAGCTGACGGATGGTGAAACGGTAAGACTGTTAGAAAAGCGCTCTACCAATTGTGGCAACAACATCACCTACCTGTTGGACTTGCTGGCCGAGCACCAGATTGATTTTGATTCGATTCTTTTAATGCAGGATGCCAGCATGATGCGGCGGATGGCGGCAGGACTGCGGAAAGAATGTCCAGAGAAAACAATTATTCAGTACGCCACCTACCAGGCCACGGTGGTTGAAGAAAATGGGCGGCTGGCAATTGCCGAAGAGATTCCGGGGATGTGGTCGCTGGAGCATTACATTTCATTGCTGCTGGGTGAAATTCCGCGGCTAACGGATGATGTCAACGGCTACGGTCCACGGGGGAAGGGTTACATCGCCCATGTCGATGTGCCAGCAAAGGTTCGGCAGGCATTTAGGACCCTGAGCGGCGAGTTTCCGCAACTAGTCCGCAAGGCCAACCCAGCTTTTTCGTCTGAAAATAATTAAGTTCAAAAAGCACCAGCCAATTGTAAAAAGATTGCTGGTGCTTTTGCGTTTTTGATTGAAATTTTGCAGCCACGCTCTTATTATTTACAGTGTGTAAATAATGATGAGGGGACAAAAAAATGAGTACTTATTTCAAACAGCACAACCAATTGCTGCTCAACATTGGCGGTTTTGCGATTAATTTGATGCCGTTCTTGCTGTACCTAATGCTGGCTTCCCGGCACGGGGACGTGGTGATCGACGCCTTGCCGTTTGCGCTCTTCTACGCCTTTCGCCGGACGGCCCTCTTTGCCGTCCGTGGCGCCCATGACTCTGACAACCTGCTTGGGTGGATCGGCCTTGCGGCAGCGCTTAGCGGTTTTGCGATTGGAATATTTGGTGAATGCAATTCCATCTGGTGGAATCTTTCCGCGATGGGTGCCGGGATCGGGGCGGCCTTTTTCCCGTCGGTCCAAAACAATTTCGCCTGACCCATCGCCAGTCACCAGCGGACCAACAGAAGGGAAATGCCTGGATCATGCTTTTTTCCTTGATCGGGCTGATTGCACTGCTGACCCTGACGGAACGCCGCTGGCCGGCTCTCTCCTTTGCGGCCTTGCTCTTCTTTGCCCTGATGGGACTAGTTGGCTTTTATTACGACCCGTTGCGTCATCCGGGGAAGACGCGTATAACCATCAGTGTCCCCAACCTGGTGCTGGCGGTCCTACTGTTTTGTTCCGTTTTCTTAGTGCGGATTGGGCGTAGCCTCGGTACCGGCCAGCCGGCAATATGGGGGATCGGCCTGCTGGCACTGATCGTTGTAGCGATTATCGCGGCTGCACTTTCAAATCGGCCCCACCCGACGGCGACGCCCTGGCCGCTAAAGTTGCGGCTGATGCTGTTTGGCCTTTGCGCTGATTTTTGCGCCATTTTCAGTGCGGTCTACATCGGCGTCACTTACGGAATCAAGACCTATGCCTGGATGGCAGTCGCCTACCTGCTAGCCTTTATCATCGGTGAGCGCCTGGTGAAAGGACTTTGCAGCCGGCTGCCCTTTACCACGTTAACGACCGAGCTGTTAGGGATCATTGCGGGGCTTTTGCTGACCTTCAATTTCTATACCTACTTTGTCGGCATCTTCCTGATCCGGGCTTTTGCTTCCGTCCAAAATCAGGAGGCAATTCGAGAATACGACCAGCAGAGTACGGCCAACAATTCGTACATGGTTTCCTACCGGTTGATGTCCATCGCCGGGCTGACTACCCAGCTGATCCTCTGGCTAAGTCTGCTGCTGGCAGCTCGTTTGACCGGCTTTTCTGCAATTCTTGCCGACTTTACCTTTCACCAGTCGACCACCCGCTTCGCTCGGCCACTGCTGATTACCCAGGTGGTTCTAGCGGTTTGGATGCTGCTCTTTATTTTCTGGATCTACCGGGCTAACCAACCGAAGGAGGAAAACGATGACGAAACTCAACCGCCAACTGATCATTCAGACCGGCAAAGAACTAATCAGGACTGACCAGCAGCCGACCTTTTCCACGATCGGCCGTCGTCTGGGGGTTCACTCCCAGGCACTCTATCCGTACTTTCAAAACCAGGCTGCCCTCAAGGCCGCGATCGTTAACGATCTCCTGGCCCAGCTAATCTCTTTCTGCCAAAAGCAAGCAAAGAATCCGGGGCTTCATGCCCAGCTGCTGGTGATTCGTAGCCAGGCACTGTCCCATCCACGTCTGGCTCGATTTGTCCTCAACCAGCTACAAAACGCACCGGCGATGGTTACTCAGGATAAACTGAAAGAGCTGCGGGACCTGCTACACGACTTGCTCGTGAAGACCTACCGGCATCCCCGGGTTCGCCTGCTAGCCAGCCGGACCCTGCGCAGCCTGGTGATTGGCAATATTTACAACAACATCAACGGTTGGTTTACGGACCAGCAGCTGACTACCGATGAGAGTTTCACTGCTGAGTTGGCCGGGACCCTGCAATGGCTAAAACAATTGGATGGTAAAGAGTAGGGGTTAAATGTCACAGTTATCCCGGTGGTGTGTACATTGTCTCTGAAAAGATCGCCTTTCAGAATGTTTCATTTTATTATCAGTAGCACAAATGAGATATTTAGGAGAGTGGAAAATGAAATTTATAATTAAAAACTGGTACCGAATTGGTGGCGGCCTTCTGCTGATAATGGTGGGATGGCTAATATTCGCACAGCCCCAAATGAGCCGGGTGCAGTGGCTGCTGATCTTTAATTTCATGGCCCTGCTGGCACACCAGGTGGAGGAATACCAGCTGCCTGGCGGGGCACCAACGATTATCAACCGGGTGGTTTACAACGAAACGACCCTGGCCGATCGCTACCCGGGCAACGAACTGTCGATCTGCCTGGTTAACACTAGTGCTTGGGTGCTTTACATCTTGTCGATTTGCTTTAGCCGGGCTTACTGGTTTGGTCTGGGAATGATCTTCTTCAGCCTCTTTCAAATCCTCGGCCACGGCCTGGAGATGAATATCAAGCTGCGCATCTGGTATAATCCAGGACTGGCGACGACCATTTTCCTCTTCCTGCCGATCGGGATTGCCTATATCGAAACCGTCACAAACCGGCACCTGCTCAGCGGTTGGGACTGGTTCTTTGCAGTGCTGACGCTGCTTGGTTGCATCCTTGTAACCATTATTCTGCCGGTGCAATCACTTAAAGATAAAAGTACCAAATACGTCATCAGCCCCTGGCAGCTTCAGCGTTGCCAACAGATTATCCGCTTTGCCAAGATTGGCGGTGCTAAGCGTTGATGACTGTCTAGCATGATTTGGAAAGGGCGCTACTTGGCTGCATATAAGAAAACTGCGATTGGGCAATCTCAATCGCAGTTTTTTGTTCTCTGATTAAAGAAGATTAAATGATTTCTGTATACCTGTTTTACATGTATGCTAAAGTCATTAATGAAAAGAAATAGATGGCTTCATTCAATTTGCAAACACAATCATTATTTGGTAAGATACTCGTAATTTAACAACAGGCGCTCAAGAACAGCGGGCGAAAAAATAAGAGCTGGATAAGGAAGTTAATTTCCTGTCCAGCTCTTTTTCTTTGAAAGGAGTTATTATGTCTCGTCACAATAAAATTCTAATGGTAGTTACCCTGCTTTGTGGGAGCTTCATCACTGCCTTTTCCGAAACCTTGCTTAATAATGGCCTACCAACAATTATGGCTGAAGTTCACGTGAGCGAAATGACTGTTCAATGGCTTAGCACTGGTTACATGTTAGCTGCTGAAACTTGAAAGCCAGGAATAACGGCTAATCACCGCTATCCCTGGCTTCCTTGTTATAAAAATGGCAGATTGTAAAATTTAAGTTGAACATTTAAGTGGACAGAAAAACCCATCAAGGTCTTTAATGGTGTTACCACACAATCCATTAGAAAGAAGGACCTTGATGAGCACCACTATTTTATC
>NZ_JAOVYZ010000004.1 GCF_026413145.1 Limosilactobacillus kribbianus
TATTTAATTTTAAAAAGCAACGCTGTTTAAAGCAAAGAGTGAGCCTTCATTCACACAAATTGTGTAAATAAAGGCTCACTCTTTTGGTATCCCAAATGTCAATAGCTTAACTTAATGACATTGGGGAATTAACCTAGCCTCTTTGCTGTTATATAGCTTATAAATGCTACAGCGCGGTAGCTGGCTGGATTCCGAACGTTGATAAATCAACGCCCGGAACACCTAGCCAGCCTCGCGGGGGTGGGAAGACGAACTCGCAAGCGAGCTCTGTCCCACCGCCTTTTTTAGTTTACTTATCGTAGAAATGTTGCCATTCCTTGTTGACGTTTTGGCGGGCCACCTTGGTCCCCGTCCATGACGGCACCTTGACGACCCCGTCAATCTTGTTCTTCGGCACGAAGCCCCAGTAACGACCGTCGTTTGAGACGCTCCGGTGATCCCCAAGGACGAAGTATTCGCCAGCCGGCACTTTGGTTGCGCCATTATGCTTGAGCCAGCTATTCTGAACAGAAATGCTCTTCAGCGTCCAGTTGCCGGTTCCGGCATTCCGCTGCTTCGTGGAGATGTAGCTCTGGTCGATCTTCTTGCCGTTGACGTAGATATTACCATTCTTTGACTTCACCGTGTCACCCGGCAGGCCGATCACCCGCTTGACGTAGTCGGTCTTGACGGCCACCTGGGGATCAACCCCGTTGGCGTCAAAGATGACGACGCTGCCGCGGTGAATCTTCGACCGTTTCAGACAAAAGACCCGTTCGTTATTCTGTAGATTGGGCTGCATTGATGGCCCGTCGACCCGCACGATTTGGAAGAAAAACTGCTTGATCAGCAGGGCAATCAGTAACCCGATGACGATCGGGACCACCCAGCTCATCACTTGTCGAAATGATTTCATGCGTTCTTTGCCTCACTCTATTATTTTTCAATCTCGGCGACATAGTCCCGGGCAACCTTGCTGTCGGAAGCGTATGGCACGTTGACGCCCTTAATCTTTTGGTAAGGGTCCTCACCCTTCCCTGCTATGACCACAATATCACCTTTAACGCTGTGGTCAATAGCATTCTTGATTGCCGTCTCCCGGTCCATGATGAAGTCGACCGTACCGACCTGGTCATGGTCAATGTAGGAGTCGATTGTTTCGGCAATCTTAACCGGGTCCTCAAAGCCCGGATCATCGGTCGTCAGGATTACCCGGTCCGGGCTTTCCTCGGTCAGAGCCTTGCCCAACCCTGGCCGGCGTGAGATACCCTTGTCCCCGGCCGAACCCAGGACAACCGTGACCTTGCCGGCATTGGTCTGGCGCTTTAAGAAGGCCAGGAGCCGCTTGGTGCTGGCGTAGTTGTGGGCGTAGTCGACATAGATCGTCCCGTGATCCTTGGTGGCAATCATTTCCATCCGCCCCTTGATGTGAACGTGATCGAGTGTGTCGACGGCGTCCTGAGCGCTGGCCCCGGCCAGGCCGCTGGCGATAATCGCCGCCACGGCGTTCCCTTCGTTGTAGTCCCCGGGCACGCTCGTCGTGTAGCGGTGATCGAGTTGCAGCTGTTTGGCGTTGTCAGAGAGGGCGTCCAGCTGGAACTCGCTCTCGTGGAGATTCTCTAGGTCGTTGCGGTACTCGAAGTCGAGCTGACGATCATCGGGCAAACTGACCTTCGCACCGTGGCGAGCGAAGAGATAGATGTTCTCCGGCTGCGTCGTTGCCTTGGCCGTGTAGTAAACATCGGTGAAGTTCTGCGTCTCGGCGTTGATCACGCAGACGTCAGAATTGACCAGCAGCTGTTCCTTGCAGTGCAGGTAGTCCGCAAAGGTCGGGTGTTCGTTGCGGCCGATATGGTCCGGCGTGATGTTGAGGAAGATCCCGACGTTATACTTCAAGCCGTAGACCCGCCGCTTCTTGTAAGCCTGGGAGGAAACCTCCATTACCAGGTGGGTCATGCCGTTGCTGACGGCTGCCCGCATGTCGTGGAAGAGATCCAGTGATTCCGGCGTCGTCAGGTCGGATTTGAACTGGTCACCAGGGTTGTGACCGAGAATCCGATCAAGAGTGGAGAAGAGGGCTACGTGCTGCTTCGTGGCCGCGTCCAAGACGTGGTCGGCGAAGTAGGCTGTCGTCGTCTTCCCCTTGGTTCCCGTGATGGCAATGATGAAGAGGTCGTTCTGCGGGAAGCCGTAGAAGGCTGCTCCAAGCAGGGCCATTGCCTTTTGCTCGTCCTTGACGATGATCGCCGGCAGTCCCTGGCCTTCCGGATACTCCTGCTCGGCCACGTAAGCGATGGCACCCTTCTCCTTAGCCATCGTCAGGTACTTGGGCAGGAAGTTCCCTTTGCAAAAGAACAGGGTTCCCGGCTTGACTTGCCGCGAGTCGTAGGAAACGGCGGTCGCGGTGAATTCACTTAAATTGCTGACGTGATCCAGAAGATGGTGTTCACGTAATAACGCTAATGCTGGCGTAACATGCAATTCCATTTTAATTGATCTCCTCTGATACTTTCTCTTAAAAGTCTATTATTTCATCTTTTAAGGGAAAAGTGAATATTTAGGCAACAATCAGCTAAAAAGAAGGTGGGTAAAAAGCGCTGGGCCTTTCACTCACCTTAATCCTGTTGACCCGCCGGCTTATACCAGTAGGCTTCCTCGATCCGTTTCAGCAGTTCGACAAGCTGCTTGGTTTCCTGGACGTCATGCGCCCGGATGACCCGGCCGCCGCCAAAATACATTGCTGATTCCGCGATCAGAGTTACGGGCAGGCGGTCCTGCTTGGCGAGGCCGAAGAGCTTCTTGCCAAAGCCCTTGCGCGAAATAGCTACTAACAGCGGCAAGCGGAAGCGATTCAGCTGGGCGATGTTGTGCATCATTGCCAGGTCCTGGTCGCCGTCCGCTACCTTGGCATAGCCGATCCCTTGGTCGAGACAAATCCGATTCCGATCAATCCCGGCATCAACCAGCTGGGCAACGTTTTGTTCAAAGAAACGAATCATCTCCGTCGTCAGGTTGTCGTACTCGCTCGTCCGGTTGGAGTGCATGGTGACCAGACCGGCCCGACTGTGCGCCAGCAGTTGCCGTTTCTCCGGCGTGTCAAAGCCCTGAACGTCGTTGATAATGTCAACACCCGCGTCCAGGGCAAACTCCATCACGGGCAGCTTATAGGTATCGACCGCCAGTGCCACCTGCGGGAAGTTTTTCTGGAGAAATTCAATTGCCGGCTTGATCCGGGCAATCTCCTCCGCAGGACTGATCTCATGAAAGCCACCGGGGCGGGTCGTTTGGCCACCGACCTCGACCACGTCGGCTCCCGCTTCAACCATTCGCTGGGCTTGGTCTTCCATCGTCTGGGTGGTATTGTATTGGCCACCGTCATAGAAGGAATCGGGGGTGACGTTGAGAATTCCATAAACAATTCCCCGTTCATTCAGATCAAACGTGTGCCGCCCCGCCCGCCAGATAATCCGGTGGGCAGTGTGAACTCGTTTAAGCGAATCTATGAGCTCCGCGTCCGCGGGCCAGGCCTGCTGGATTGCCCTTGCCAGTGGTGCGAGGGCCGCGCTTGGCAAAAGGAATTGCAGGCGTGACTGCGCCGGGTCTTCCACTAGCGGGCAATCAAAATGCTGCAAAAAGTCCCGGACTGCCTTTAACTGCTCCGGACGTGCCTGCCAATTGAGGGCCAGCTGTTGGTGATCCCGGACCGCCGCGGCCAAGATGGCAGCGGCTAGGCTGGTTTGCTTCTTTTCGATTGGTTCCTCGCTAATTTTCATTGCGGCATTCTCCTAACTTTTTAATCATTGCTCTTACTGCTTGGCCCCGTACCAGGTAGGAACGGCGCTCTTCAAATGGCAGCTCCGCCAGGGTTTGCGATGATCCCTGGGGAATCAGAATCCGGTCAAAGCCCCGGCTATACTGTCCCCGCTGGTTAGTAGCCACTTGACCGTGCAGTTCCGCCTGAACACGAGCAATAATCCTGTTGTTGTGGGCGCAGACCAGCCAGGAAACCATCGTGAACTCCCGGCGCCGTCCCCGTAATTTAGCCAAAATCCGCTCATCGTAGGCTTCCGGCGTTGGGCAATCCGCCAGATCACGGGCTGTGGTGACGCCCAGCCAGTCTGGAACAGCCGCCAATTGCAGCCCCGAATCATCGGCCAGCACGTATTCGCTGGGAAGGGCCCGACTGACGGTCAAAGCCTTGTTTGTCGCATTTTCCCGGTAGCTAACCGTGCTTTCCGGCGGGAACTGCTGGCGAGGCGCCAGGTCGGTGTAGGCCCGACCCGAATTGCCGGTCCATTTCAGCAGGCGTTGCAGCTCCGCAATCTTACCCCGGTTATGGGTGGCAATTACAAACTGCGTCATGATTCTAATTCCTTAATTAGGTAAAAGGACCCCGTTACCAGGATGATATCGTCGGGCCGGGCCATTTCTTGCGCCAGCTGCAGCCCCTGGCGAGCATCAACAGTTGCTTGCGCCTCCGGGATGAATTCCTGAAGAGCAGCGGTTGACAGGGCCCGCTGGTGGTTATCCGGGCTGGTGACGATGATTTTAGCGGCCACCTGTTGATAAAGCCGGATCATCTGGTGCCAGTCCTTATCCGCCAGGAAGCCGACCACCATAATCAGCCGGCGATCCGCGAACTCCTCGTGGATCGTCTCCACCAAGCGCTTGGCAGCATCCGGGTTGTGAGCCCCATCCAAAATCGTCAGGGGGTGACGGGCAACTACCTGCATCCGGCCAGGGATGGCGATCGTTGCCATCGTCGCCGTGAAAGGCTCAAAATCAGGCAACACACCCTGGTACACCAGTAAGGCAATCAGGAGAGTGGCGGTGCGGAGATTATCATGTTGGAAGGTCCCCAGCAAATTAAAGTGTCCAGAAAGGCGGGTCACCCCGGCACGTAGCCGAACTGTTTCACCATGTGCCTCAAGCGCAATCCCGTCCGCTAGCAGTAGGGGCACCTCAGCTTGTCGGCAGCGCTGTTGGATAATTTGCTTGACCTCTTCATCCTGGTTAGGCGCCAGGATTGCCACCTTAGTCCCGGACTTAATGATTCCGGCCTTGGCGCTGGCAATCTCCTTGATCGTAGAACCCAGGATCCGGGTGTGGTCGAGGGCCACGCGGGTAATCACCGCCGCCGCGGGCGCATCAATCGCGTTAGTAGCGTCATCCTGGCCGCCCAGACCGCACTCGATGACCGCCCAGTCAACTTGTTGGTCGGCAAAGTACTGGAGCATGATCAGGGTCCACCATTCAAAGACGGAGATCTGCTGAGGCTGAATGTCCGTCGGCAGCTGTTGGCAGATTTGCTCGTAAGTCCGCACAAAGTCCTCCTTGGCGATCATTTCATCGTTAATCCGGATCTGTTCGCGCTGATCAACCATCGCCGGGCTGGAGAAGTAGCCCACCTGAAAGCCGGCGCGCTGAAGAGTTTGCTCAATCAACGCGCCGGTCGAACCTTTGCCGTTGGTGCCGGCGATATGAATGATCTTAAAGCGGTGATCCGGCCGCTTCAATGCATCTAAGACTCGCTGCAGAAGCGCGACCCGGTCGTCTTGGCCACCCAGCATCGCCTGGTTCATTTGTCCTGTTAGTTCTTCGTAGGTTAACATTGGTAATCCCTCGTTTGCTGTAAAAATTCCTGTCGGAGAGCCAGGTCGGTTTTAAAGGCTCCGGTAAACTTATCAGTGTAGGTAAACTGCCCCGTCTTTCGGATCCCCCGCATTTCCATGCACATGTGCCGCGCCGCTACGGAGACGGCAATTCCATCCGGCGTCAGGATCCGTTGCAATTCGTGAACTAGGTCGGTCGTCACCCGTTCCTGCATCCCCGGCTTCTTGGTCACAAAGTCAACGAGACGGGGAATCTTGCTGAGGCCAATCACCCGGCCATCTTTCGGCACATAAGCCACGTTGGCGTACCCAAAGAAGGGCAACAGGTGGTGCTCACACATCGAATAGAAAGGGATATGCTGAATCAGCACCATCTCCGGCAGGTCATCGACGTGGAAAACCTTGTAGTTGGTGAAATCCTCGGGCCGATGATCGAGCGAGGAGAAAATTTCCGCGTACATCTTAGCGACCCGCTGAGGAGTCTCCACCAGCCCCTCCCGCGTCGGATCTTCACCCAAGGCAACGATCAAATCATGCACTGCCTGCTCAACTTTTACTTGGTCCACATTAACACCTCATTTGAAAACTTCTTCTTAATCCAATTCCGATCCGGCGTCACCTGGAGCAAGTGGGCAACCTCCTCGTAATGTTCGTCGTCACTTGTCAGGGCCTCCAGCGTCGGTACCAAGACAAAGCGGCGGTTGGCCATCTCCGGGTGGGGAACAGTCAGCGTCGCAGTCTGGATATGCCGCTGGTCGTAGTAGATAATGTCCAGGTCGATCGTCCGGGGTCCCCAGTGAACAATGCGTTTTCGGTGAAGGGCCTGTTCAATCGCGTGCAGGTAATCCAGCAACTCCTGAGCACTCAACGTGGTCTGAAGTACCGCTGCGATATTGTAAAAAGATTGCTGCTCGACTCCCCCGACTGGCTCCGTCTCGTAGATCGAAGAGAGACTGGTCAGCTTGATCCGGTCATTTTCACCAAGCATCTGAACCGCTCTTTGCAGGTTGGTCAGGCGCTCCCCGATGTTGGTTCCAATGCTCAGAACGCTCTCAATTGGTATGGTCATTTGTAAAGTGAACCTCGATTTCTGCGTTATCCAATACCCCGTCAATTGGCAGGTTGTACTTGCGTATCTTCAACCGAATCTCCTGCAAACGGGGAAACTTCTCCAGCAACGACTGGCCTAGGTGGTTGGCCAGGCTCTCGATCAGTTGGTAATGGTGGTCCTGGACGAATTGCCGGATGGCCTCGTACACGTCGGCGTAACTAACTGTCTCGTCTAATTGGTCGTGAACGACTGCCCGCTCAATCGGGTAGGTCATCTCGCAGTCAATTTCCAGTTTTTGACCCAGCTGACGTTCGGCGCTAAAAACCCCGTTGTAAGTATGGAAGACCATGTTGTTCAATCGTATTTTGCCGATCGTAATCACCCCATCTATTAAAATCATCAATTCTTTAATTTAATCATACTGTACGACGAGGGTTTCGCCAAGAGATTTTGCCCAAGAAATCCCCCATTCATTCGCCTATTAATCATGAAATAGACTTCACAAAATAAAATTGTTCGTGTTCATTAGTGGCAAAAGAAAAGCTAGCTTCGAGCCGGAGCTAGCTTGAACAATGTTTTAATTTTGGTGTTCTCATTACTAATTATGTTCGATCGAGGTATTAACTTCTTAACTCAATGCTAGTGACCATCAAATTCAAAGCCCATTGGTATCACATACCTTTCATGTTCCACCAACAACAACTTTAAATTACTGCTCGAATCATCTTTACCATTTGTAATCACCTCATTTGCGTTGGTCATTACCTTTTCTACACTTATAATATACCACATTATGGTACCGCTTACAAGCCCGCAATAATAAAAAGCACACCCATTTTAAGAGCGTGCTTTTCAGTGCTGATCTTATGCTTCAGCGACCGGCTGCTTGGCCTTGTCAATTCCAGATTCGTCCGGCTTGAACTTGTCGATGAAGTAAAGCTTGTACCAAACCAGGAAGGTGTAGACCGTCCAGATCTTCCGCCGGCCATCAATCTTACCGTTGAAGTTGTCATCGGCCAGCTTGAGCAGCTTGTCCTGATCGAAGAATTCCTTGACGAAGTCTTGTTCGAACATTTCCTTAACGATCTCGTAGTACTTCTTCTCCCGCAGCCATTCACGGACCGGGGTTGGGAAGCCGAGCTTTGGCCGGGTTGCCCATTCCTCAGGCAGGTGCCGATTGGCCGCCATCCGGAAGGCCCACTTGGTCCCCTTGTAGTTGAAGAGATAGTTAGTTGGTGTCGTTTCGGCCACCTTCATAACCTCCTTATCCAGAAGGGGTACCCGGATTTCCACGGAGTTGGCCATGCTCATCTTGTCGGCCTTTAAGCAG
This sequence comes from Limosilactobacillus kribbianus, assembly GCF_026413145.1. Taxonomy (GTDB): domain Bacteria; phylum Bacillota; class Bacilli; order Lactobacillales; family Lactobacillaceae; genus Limosilactobacillus; species Limosilactobacillus kribbianus. Next base: position 7,973 of record NZ_JAOVYZ010000004.1, read on the forward strand.
ATGTCGCCAGGCATGAAGCGGTGCAGGTCAACGTATTGCTTCTTGGCCACTTCGTTCATGTCGGACTTGGCGTCGCACTTATCATAGAGCGGCTTCAGTAGGTCAGTGATTGACGGACCATCCTGGTACTCCGGCTTCAGGTATTCGTTGGCTTCGGTCGGGCTGAAGATGTAGGCCTGGCCGATGAAGGTATCACGGGCCGGCGCCAGGTTCCGGTAAAGGTGTTCGGAACCGTGGAACTGCTTGCCTTCGAGCCACTTACCCAGCTTGTAGCGCTTTTCCTTCGGCAGCTTCTTCAGCTGGTCGGTTACCCAGCGCAGGAACTTGATCTTGGTGTTGAAACCATAGGCCGTGTAGCCAGCGAAGAGCTCGTCGGCCCCTTCACCAGACAGGAGGGCCTTGTAGCCATTGTCCTTAGCCAGTTTGTTCAGGAAGTAGAGCGGCACAACGGACGGGTTGGAGTCCGGTTCGTCCAGGTAATACTGGATCAGTGGGAAGGTCTTGAAGGCTTCCTCATCGGTCAGCAACTTGTCGGTGTTCTTTAGCTTCAGCTTAGCTGCCAGTTCGCGGGCCTGCTTGGTTTCGTCGTAACCACTGTCGAAACCAATCGAGAAGGTGTTGTTGGGCCGCATCAGGGCCGTGACCAGGCTGGAGTCCACCCCGGCGGACAGGAAGGAACCAACCTTGATCCCCTTGTCGGCAAAGGTGTGGGCCTTGACGGAATCCTTGACTACGTTGTCGATGTTGTCAACGGCCTGGTCAAAGGTCTCATTCTTCGGTTCAAAGTCCTCGTCCCAATACTGTTCCATGTCAAACTTGCCGTCCTTGTAGGTGAAGTAGTGAGCCTCTGGCAGGCGGTAAACACCCTTGAAGAAGGTCTCTTGGGTAACGTTGTATTGGAAGGTCATGTAAGACTTCAGGGCCCGCTTGTTCAGCTCCATTTTAAAGTTCGGGTGGTCCAGGAAGGCCTTGATTTCGGAACCGACGAAGAAGGTGCCGTTCATCTGGGCATAGTAGAGTGGTTTGATCCCGAAGTGGTCCCGGGCACCGAACATCTCGTTGGTCTTCTTGTCCCAAATGACGAAGCCGAACATCCCCCGCAGCTTTTGCAGGATGTCCTTGCCCCATTCCTCGTAACCGTGCAGGATAACCTCGGTGTCGGCGTGGGTCTTGAAGGTATGGCCCTTTTCGATCAGTTCGCCCCGCAGCTCCTCAAAGTTGTAGATTTCACCGTTGAACTCAATGATCTTGGAATTATCTTCATTAAAGATTGGCTGGTTCCCTGACTTGACGTCAACGAAGCTGAGCCGCCGAAATCCCAGGGCCACGTGCTCATCCACGTACTGACCTTCGGCATCGGGGCCCCGGTGGATGATCCGGTCCTTCATTTGCTTGATTAATTTGTCTTTGATTTGTGGTTTTTCATCATCAACAAATGCAACAATTCCACACATTGAAACGTTCCTCTTCTTTCTTCAATTTGTTATTTCGTTCGTAAACCTGAACCCTAAGTATATCATATCCGCTTGATTTTAACATAATTAGCACTTCCATCAAAAGGTGAGTGGAGAATAACCAGCAAAGTGGAGTGAGAGGCTACTAGGGCGGGAGTCGACGCTGAAGGCGTCGGCTTTCGTCCGTAGTCAAATAGACTTGCTCCGCTGCGCTAGACACTAGCCCCACAGTTACGACGCGTAGCTAGCCTTTGGTTTTCCACGTTATCAAAACAGGGTCCATAGCTTGGCACCACGAACCCTATTTCCCGGGAAATATTAGTTCTGTTCGTTCTTCTTGGAGAACTTGCCCTGGCGAATGTAGACGCTGAGAATTGCCAGGTCGGCCGGATTGACCCCGGAGATCCGGGACGCCTGGGCCAGCGTCTCCGGCCGGATCTTCTCCAGCTTCTGCCGTCCTTCCGTTGCCAGGCCGTCGATGTCCTCGTAGTCGATGTCGTCTGGAATCCGCTTGGCTTCCATTCGCTTCATCCGTTCGACCTTGACCTCTTCCTTCTTGATGTAGCCGGCATACTTGAGCTGGATTTCTACCTGCTCGATCACGTGCCGGTCTAATTCGGTCGCCAGTGCCGGGATAAAGTTCAGCAGGGTCTGGTAGTCAAAGTACGGTCGCTTCAGCAGGTCAGCGGCAGCTACTCCATCCTTCAGGCGGTGATCGCCGTGCTGCTCGATGAAGTCGTTGACCGCTTCGTCGCTCGGCTTGAGCTTGATCGACCGAAGCCGCTTGATTTCGGCGGCCACGGCGGCCTTCTTGGCTTCCATCTTGGCCAGCCGTTCATCACTGACCAGGCCGATTGCGTGGCCCTTTTCCATCAAGCGGAAGTCGGCGTTGTCATGCCGCAGGATCAGTCGGTATTCGGCCCGGCTCGTCAACAGCCGGTATGGTTCCTTGGTGCCCTTGGTAACCAGGTCGTCGATCATTACCCCAATGTAGGCATCGGAACGCTTAAGGACAAACGGCTGCTTGCCCTGGGCCCGCAGCCCGGCATTGATCCCAGCGATCAGGCCCTGGCCAGCCGCCTCCTCGTAACCGGAGGAGCCGTTGGTCTGACCGGCCGTGTAGAGGTTTTTGACGATCTTGGTCTCCAGGGTCGGGTGCAGCTGGTATGGTGCCACGACGTCGTATTCGATTGCGTAACCTGGCCGCATCAGTTCGGCGGATTCCAGCCCCTTGATGGAGTGGACAATCTTGTTTTGAACCTCTTCCGGCATCGAGGTTGAGACCCCGTCGAGGTAGTACTCGTCGGTATCGCGACCCTCGGGCTCCAGGAAGACCTGGTGGCGGGACTTGTCGGCGAAACGCACGATCTTGTCCTCAATCGATGGGCAGTAGCGGGGCCCGACCCCCTTGATGACGCCGGAGAACATCGGGGCCCGGTTCAGGTTGGCCCGGATGATTCCGTGGGTCGTTGGGTTAGTGTAGGTCAGCCAGCAGGCCAGCTGGTCCGTCACGGAGATGTAAGCACTGTCTGGCGTGTCGAAGCTGAAGTGGTGCGGCTCCTCATCACCAGGCTGTTCGTCGGTCTCGTCAAAGTTGATCGTGTTCCCGTTAACCCGTGGTGGCGTTCCGGTCTTGAACCGTTCCAGGTCAAAGCCGAGCTCCTCCAGGTTTTCGGACAGCTTGACGGCCGATTTGGAGTTGTTCGGGCCAGATTGGTACTGGAGCTCACCGATGATGATCTTGCCCCGGGCGGCCGTGCCGACGGTCAGGACAACCGCCTTGGCGTGGTAACGGGCACCGGTGTTGGTGACAACCCCCTTGCAGACGCCATCCTCTACGATCAGGGAGTCAACTGTGGCCTGCCGCAGGGTCAGGTTTGGTTCGCGCTCAATCGTCAATTTCATTTGGCGGTGATAGGCGTGCTTGTCGGCCTGAGCCCGTAATGCTCGGACCGCGGGACCCTTCCCGGTGTTGAGCATCCGCATCTGGATGTAGGTCTTGTCGATGTTGTGCCCCATTTCACCACCGAGGGCATCGATCTCCCGGACGACGATCCCCTTGGCTGGGCCCCCGACGGACGGGTTACACGGCATAAAGGCCACCATTTCGAGACTGATGGTTACTAACAGGGTCTTGTTTCCCATGCGGGCAGCGGCCAGGGCGGCCTCACTGCCGGCGTGTCCGGCGCCGACGACGATCACATCGTAGTCGCCACCCTCGTACTGGACCGCATCTGACGTTTTTAATGATTCTGCAGACTTCATAATTTCCCTACTTTCCTAAACAGAATTGACTAAATAATTGGTCGAGCAGCTCGTCCTGGTAGCTGTCACCGGTGATTTCACCGAGCAAGTCCCAACAACGGGTCATGTCGATCTGGACCAGGTCGACCGGCATCCCGTCAGCAATCCCCTTCAAAACGTCGCTCAGGGCATCGTTAGCCTGGTGCAGCAGGCCGATGTGCCGGGCGTTGGTGACCATGACGCTGTTCTGGCTATTTTCGATCCCCTGGTCAAAGAACATGTGGCTGATCTGTTCGCCTAACTGATCCATCCCCGAGTGCTTGACGATCGAGGTTTCAATCAGCGCATCGTCGCCGACCAGCTGCTTTAATTCGGTCAGGTCGAGCTTGCTTGGCAGGTCGGTCTTGTTCAAGATCACGATCCGTTGCTTATCCTTGGTGGCAGCCAGGAGCTTCCTGTCTTCTTCGGTCAGGGGTTCCGAGTTGTCGATCAGCAGCAGGACCAGGTCGGCGGCATCGAGGGCCTTGCGACTTCGTTCCACCCCGATCTTTTCCACCGTGTCGGCCGTGTCACGAATCCCGGCGGTGTCGATCAACTTCAGCGGCACACCGTTGACATTGACGTACTCCTCAATCACGTCCCGGGTTGTCCCGGCCACGTTGGTGACAATTGCCTTATCCTCGTGCAGCAAGGAGTTCAGCAGGCTCGACTTGCCGACGTTGGGCCGGCCGATGATTGCCGTTGCCAGGCCTTCCCGCAGGACTTTCCCTTGCTTGGCCGTCTTTAAGAGCGCCTGGATCCGTTGCTGAATCTCAACTGCCTTTTCCTTGAGCATCTTAGTGGTCATCTCTTCGACGTCGTCGTATTCGGGATAGTCGATGTTGACCTCGACCTGGGCCAAGACGTCCAAAATGTCCTTGCGCAGGTGACGAATCAGGCGGGAAAGGTCCCCGTCCAGTTGGTTAAGGGCCACCTTCATCGACTTGTCCGTTTTCGCCCGAATCAGGTCCATGACCGCCTCGGACTGGGAAAGGTCAATCCGGCCATTCAGGAAGGCCCGCTTGGTGAATTCACCCGGTTCGGCCATCCGGGCCCCGTAGCTTAAGACCAGCTGGAGGATCCGGTTAGTGGCCAGCAGCCCCCCGTGACAGTTAATCTCAATCACGTCTTCCTTGGTATAGGTGTGGGGTGCGCGCATCACCGACACCATCACTTCATCGACTTCTTCCTTTGTCTCCGGGTCAATAATGTGGCCGTAGTTGATCGTGTGACTAGCAACTTTGTCCAGGTTCTTGCCCCGGTAAATCTTTTCGGCGACTTTGACCGCGTCGTCACCACTGATCCGCACAATGGAAATGCCCCCTTCACCAACGGGGGTTGAGATTGCGGCGATTGTATCCGCCTCGCTGTTTGCCACGATATTCGCTCCTTTCTAATAAAAAAAGCGCCCAGTCCACGTCTGAAGGCATCACTGCCGTCACCATGGTCAAAGCACTTTCACTACTTTAACAAATTTAATTTTATAACCGTCAACATTCTATGATCATCCCCGCCGAATGTCAACCAGAAAACACCGCTAGTTCCGCGGGGCAATCACAACGCTTCGGTAGGGCTCCCGGCCATGGGAATAAGTCCGCACGTGCGTGTTATTCTCCAATTCCCGGTGCAGCTGCTTGCGTTCCCGCGCCGGCATCGGGTCCAAGAAGACTGCCTGACCACTGGCAACCACCTCGGTCACGGAACGCTCGGCCAGCTCGTGCAGAGCTTCGTGTCGCCGCTGCCGGTAATCCGAGGTGTCCAAAATCACGGCAGTCTTGGGAGCGCCGTGGTAGTCCATGAAGGCCGCCGCCAATTGCTCCATAGCATTGATCCGCCGGCCGTGGTGGCCAATCACCCGGCCGGACGCCGGTGATTGAATATCAACCGTAATTTCGTGGGCCGCCACCTGCTTGACCTGCGGCGTCGTCTCCACCCCCAGGGCCTGGAAGACGTCCTGGAGATAACCGGTCAACCGCTTGCCGGCCGACTGAACCCTTTTCAGGTTAGCCGCGTGCCGGGCCTTGATCACCGCCGGATCTTGCGCACCGCCATCGTGTGGTGCGGGCCGATTTGCCCTTGGCCGGGCCGTGGTCACGGGATTAGCCGAAACATTTTTCGACTGTTTTACTGCTGAGTGCTTTTTCGGCTGGGCGTTGGCAGCTGACACAGGCTGCGGAGTCGGTTGCTTGATTTCCGCACTGATTTGGGCATCCCGTCGGCCGAGACCCAAAAAGCCCCGCCGTGGTTCTTGGATCACCTTCACGACCAGCTGCTCCAGTGGTTTCCCCAGTTCACTAGCTGCTTTTCGTTCCGCTTCGTCAATTGTCTTTCCGCTATACAATGGCATTCTGCTCATGTCCTCCATCTATAAATTTCACTGATTTTATTCTAACACGGTTAAAAAAAGCCAGGCACTCGCGAAGAGGTCTGACTCTAGTAAATCTTTTATTACTTGCGCTTGCTCTGGTAGGCACGACGCTTAGCCTTTTCCAGCTTCCGCTTCCGGCGCTTCTCTGCCCGTTCCTTTTCTTCCCGTTCGCGACGAATCTTGAATGGATTCTGCAGGAGCAGCGTTTGAACAACCTGGAAGGCATTTGAAATCACCCAGTAAAGGGTAATGGCAGACGAGAAGCCCAGGGCCATCACGAAGACCATGATCGGCATGAACCAGGTCATCGCCGTCGTCATTCCATTTCGTTCCGGCATTGAAGCCATCGACAGCCATGAAGAGATAAAGGTGAACAGGGCCGCCAAGATTGGCATCACGTAGTACGGATCGGTGTGCCCCAATTGCATCCAGAGGAAGGTCCCCTGCTTCAGTTCAGGGGTCCGCCAAATCGCCTGGTAAAGAGCCCACATGATTGGCAACTGAATCAGCAGCGGCAGCATCGAAGCCCATGGGTTAACCCCGGCTTCCTTGTAGAGCTTCCGGGTTTCTTCCTGCAGCTTCATCATCGACTCTTGGTCCCGAGATGAGTATTTTTTCTGCAGAGCTTTCAGCTTAGGTGCCACTTCCTGCGTCTTCAGCATCGATTTGGTCTGGTAGAACATCAGTGGCAGCAACAATACCCGAATGATGATGGTGAAGACAATGATCCCCATCCCGTAGCCACCAATGTGATTGGAAAGCCAGATAATGAATTGGGAGAAGTTATATACAATGTAGCGATCCCAAAAGCCGGTGCTGTTCTTCGTGACCGGAGCATTCGAGCAGGCGGCCAGCAGAACCGTCAAGCTCAGAACCGCCGTCAAGCTCAGGATCTTTTTGCTCTTTTTTGTCAAACCGTGTTCCTCACTTTTCATTTAATAGCTGTGCTTTTTTCAAAACATGAACGAGGTTCTTCTTGGTTTCGGCCATCTCCATGCCGTCAGCGGCGGGACGGGCAATCACCAAAAAGTCGACGTCCGGTTTCAGATCTGGCTTCACTTCCAGCAGGGTCTGCCGAATCCGCCGCTTCACCCAGTTGCGATGAACCGCGTTGCCAATCTTTTTACCAACCGAAATGCCGACACGAAAATGTTTCTGGCCCGGCTTTTCCATCTGGTAGATGATGAACTTCCGGTTAGCGACGGATTGGTGGGTTTCAAAGACCCGTTGAAACTCGCTTTCCTTTTTTACTCGGTATGATTTTCTCATAATGTATAATCCTAGCCTTACTTAGATATGAAAAAGGGCAAGGCCATCGACTGCTGAATTGCATCCGCGATCTGCCCTGCCCGATCACAATAAAAAAAGCCACTATAAAAGTGGCCGTGTGGTTATGCAGATAATACTTTTCTGCCCTTTTGACGCCGACGTGCTAATACCTTACGGCCGTTACTGGTGCTCATGCGCTTACGGAAGCCATGGACACATGCACGGTGACGCTTCTTTGGTTGAAACGTGCGCTTCATACAATTGCACCTCCTATTCAATTGAATGGGTTTGCTTTTCAGTCTAAAAAGACGTTCTCTTCAAACATACTTTAGAAGTGTACCATACTTTCGGCAATTAATAAACGACAAAATTTTATTTTAATTTTTTATTTATCCACAGAACGATAAAAACTTTCCACAAGTCCTGTGCAGTATCTATGGTTGTGGAAAACTATCCACCACAATATCTTGTGGTTATTCACAATTCACACCCTGTGATTAGATTTATCCACAGGAGCTATTTTCCTTGTTAATAACTGGCCGATTCCTTGATATAATCAGCTTTAGTTATCCACAAGCACTGTTGATTTTACTTTTTGCACATCGTTCACTAACAAAATCAACAATTTCTCGTTTAAATACCACACAGAGTTGTGTATACTATTTTCTGCTTTATCCACCCTGTGGAAAACTTTTTAATGTGATGATAAAATACCGTGTAGAATTTATCAACACTAGGAGGAATTATTTTGACTGAGCTCGATTCTCTGTGGGAAGCGATCCAAAATTCATTCCGTCAAAACACCACCCAGGTGACCTTTGACACCTTGATTGCTCCGGCAAAAGCAATTTCTCTCTCCCAAAACCAGCTTACGATCCTGATGCCAACGCCTGTTCATCGGGATTTTTGGCGTCAAAATCTCGATGCTAAGCTCAAGGGATACGCCCAGGCCGAACTAGGCTACGAAATTGAGCCCCGCTACGTTTTAGAGAGCGAAATCACCCCGCACGAAACTGAACAACCATCTTCAAATACTAACTTTGAAATGGATACGCCCCTCAACCCACATTACAATTTCAACACCTTCGTGGTCGGCGAAGGCAACAAAATGGCCCACGCGGCCGCCTATGCAGTGGCTGAAAGTCCTGGCAGCCTCTATAACCCGCTCTTTATCTATGGTGGTGTCGGACTGGGGAAAACACACTTAATGGAAGCGATTGGTAACCACATGTTGCAGACCAATCCGAACGCCAAGGTAAAGTATATTACCAGCGAGGAATTCACCAACGACTTCATCAATTCAATCCAAAATAAGTCAATGGATAAATTCCGTGAAGAGTACCGCAACCTTGACCTACTATTAATTGACGACATCCAGTTCCTGGCTACCAAGGAAGGGACCCAGCTGGAATTCTTCTATACATTTAATGCCTTGCACGATCGCAAAAAACAAATCGTGATGACCTCCGACCGGATCCCCAACGAAATTCCAGAACTCCAGGATCGCTTGGTTTCCCGCTTCCGCTGGGGCCTGCCGGTCGAAATCACCCCACCAGACCTGGAGACGCGGATCGCCATCCTGCGCAGCAAAGTTGAAGAAGATCAGATCGACGTTGGCAATGATACCCTGAACTACATCGCCGGCCAGATTGACTCCAACATTCGTGAACTGGAGGGGGCCTTAAATCAGGTTCAAGCCTTCGCCAATCTCAGCGGAGAACCAATCACACCTCACTTAGCCTCCCAGGCACTCAAGGGGTTGCGCCAGCAGCAGCGAACAACGATCACGATTGCTGAAATTCAAAAACAGGTTGCCAGCTACTATAACATTACCCAAGGAGACATTCTCGGTAAAAAACGAGTTAAACAAATCGTCGTCCCACGGCAGATCGCAATGTATCTATCGCGTGAACTGACGGATTACTCACTGCCCAAGATCGGCAATGAATTTGGAGGCAAGGATCACACGACGGTCCTGCACGCCATCGACAAGATCGAAGCAGCCCTGAAAAAGGACACGGACCTGCAAAAAGACATTGGCAAGTTGAAGGAGCACCTCCATGCTTAACCTGTGAATAACTACTGAAATTATCCTCAATTTTATCCACAGGTTATCAACAACCGCGATCCTTTATTTTGATTGGATTTCACAACTTATCCACAGTATTAACAGGATCTACTACTACCACGATTTTTTAAACTATAAAATATATTTATATAAAGGAGCCACAGCAATGAACTTCACAATTAACAGAACGGCATTTATCAGCCAGCTTAATAATGTTTTACGAGCAATTTCATCTAAAACCACAATTCCGATTTTGACGGGACTCAAAATGGTCATCGATAAAGAACAGATCGTGTTGACCGGAAGCAACTCCGACATCACCATCGAAAGCGTCATTAACGCCACTGATCCCGACTATGAATTAAACGTTGAAGAGCCAGGCGCCATTGTGTTGCCTGCTCGATTCTTTAGTGAAATTGTTAAAAAGCTGCCTGACAAACAAGTAACGATTGAAGTTACAGATGGCTTCCAAGCCGATATTACCTCCGGAACCGCTAAGTTCCAAATCAATGGTCAGGACGCGGAAAACTTTCCTCACTTGCCAGAAGTTGAGACTGACCGGACAATTACCTTGCCAAATGATGTCTTAAAGGAAGTCATTCGCCAAACCGTCATTGCCGTTTCTAAACAGGAAAGTCGGCCAATCCTTGCTGGAATTCACATTACCTTGCACGATGGTCTCCTGACAGCGGTCGCTACCGACAGCCACCGGTTGGCACAACGGAAAGTTCAGCTGGAGTACGTCAGTGGGATCGACTTCGACGTCATTATTCCAGGGAAGAGTATGAATGAGCTCTCTGGGATGATTAGTGACGTGGATGAGGACGTTCAGGTTCAGGTAACCGAAAATCAGATTCTCTTCATCTTTGGCAACACGCATTTCTATTCCCGCCTGTTGGAAGGAAATTATCCAGAAACCAGTCAGCTGATTCCAGAGACTGCTGATACAACGATGGAAGTCGATGCCGGAACTTTCCTGGCATCGATTGAGCGGGCCTCTTTGCTGTCACACGAGAGTCGCAACGATGTGGTTAAGCTGACGCTGAAGCCAAGTGAAAACCTTGTCCGGATCAGTAGTGATTCCCCAGACATTGGGACGGTAGAAGAAGAGGTTGCCACGAATGCACTCGACGGGGCCGACCTGGAGATTTCCTTCAATCCGAACTACATGAAGGACGCGCTGCGTTCCTTTGGTCAGTCAGCAATCAAGATTTCCTTCACTTCGCCGCTGCGGCCATTTACCTTGGTACCAACCGAAGATCAAGAAAACTTTGTCCACCTGATCACCCCGGTGCGGACTTTCTAACAATTGAAAATTAACTTAAACGGGCACCATAATCACCGGCTTGGCTGATTTGGTGCCTGCTTTATTTTGCCGAGGAGTTCTTGATCATTTGATGGTTCTCACCTTGCAATTTTAGAAAGCCAAATGACGGAGAGTGGCCTCTAGGCGACGCAGGTCAGTTCGAACCTCTTTTTGATAAAAATGCCTCTTTTAGTTTTGGAGGGCTGAGAACGCCTTATAACGCGTTTTACCTATTTAGTTGTGGTATAATAGAAACAGTAAAGTAGGTGAAATAGTGTGAAAAACAAGGAATTCGTGATTTCAACGCCGTACATCACCCTCGGCCAATTATTGAAGGAAGAGGGCATTATCCCAACTGGTGGTGCGGCGAAGTGGTACTTAAAGGAGAATCAGGTCCTGGTCAATGGTGAAGCCGACACGCGGCGGGGCCGCAAGCTCTACCCCGACGACCAGGTTCAGGTTCCTGATTACCCTCTTTTGAAAATTTTGAGTAAGTAGGCAGCAAGGATGATTTTGACGGAGCTACGGTTGCGCCACTTTAGAAATTACCAGGATCTGACGGTACACTTTGCTCCCGGGGTCAACGTCCTGATCGGCCACAACGCTCAGGGCAAGACCAACATGCTGGAGGCGATTTATGCCCTGTCATTGACGCGGAGTCATCGGACTAGCAACGACCGGGAGCTGATCAACTGGCAATCCCAGTCCGCCACCATCAGCGGAATTGTGCAGAGGGCTAGTGGCCGGGTGCCCTTGGAGCTGCAATTTACCAAGAACGGCAAGAAAGCCAAGGTCAACCATCTAGAGCAGGCCCGGCTCGGCCAATACGTCGGGCAGCTCAATACGATTTTGTTTGCCCCGGAGGATCTGTCTTTGGTCAAAGGGGCGCCCGCAATTCGGCGCCGCTTCATGGATATGGAATTTAGCCAGATGAGCAGCAAGTATCTCTACAATGCCAGTCAGTTCCGGACCCTCTTGCGACAACGAAACAAGTACTTAAAACAGCTAAAGTATGGCCAGCAGCATGACCGGGTGCTGTTGGCCGTTTTGTCTGACCAATTAGCGGCCTACGGGGCGGAGGTCATCGTGGCCCGTTACCACTTTCTCCAGCACCTGGAGAAGTGGGCGGCAGACCTGCACTACCAGATTTCGCTCAACCAGGAGAAACTGCACCTGGCTTACGCCACCCAATTGAAGGTCGATGAAGAAACAACGGTTGAGGCGGCCTACCAGGAGCTACTGAAGATTTACCAGGAGCATCAGGACAAGGAGATCGAGCAGGGAACGACCATGTACGGCCCCCAACGCGACGACATCCATTTCATCGTCAACGGCAAGAACGTCCAGGCCTTTGGCTCCCAGGGCCAGCAGCGGACAACTGCCCTGGCCGTTAAACTGGCGGAGATCGATCTAATGAAAGAACAGACCGGTGAATACCCGCTGCTGCTCTTAGATGATGTCCTGTCCGAGCTGGATACGGTTCGGCAGACCCATCTGCTGACGGCGATTCAGGACAAGGTTCAGACCTTTCTGACGACGACCAGCCTGAGTGATGTGGCAAGGCAACTGATTAAACAACCGACAATTTTTGAAATTAAGAATGGCACTTTGAACAAGGAGGAAGCATAGTGAGCGACGAGCGAAAAGAAACCAAAGCTGAGCTGGCCAGTGAATACGATGCCAGTCAGATTCAAGTCTTAAAGGGACTCGACGCGGTCCGGAAGCGTCCAGGGATGTACATCGGATCGACGTCTGCCCAGGGGTTACACCACCTTGTTTGGGAAATCGTGGACAACGGGATTGACGAGGCCCTGGCCGGGTTCTGTACGGAAATCAATGTCGAGGTTGAGCCCGACAACAGTATTACCGTTCGTGATAACGGACGGGGGATCCCAGTCGACATTCAAAAGGATACCGGAAAGCCAGCCTTGGAGACGGTCTACACCGTTCTGCACGCCGGTGGGAAGTTCGGCGGTGGCGGCTACAAGGTTTCCGGTGGTCTGCACGGGGTCGGGGCCTCAGTTGTAAACGCCCTGTCCGAAAGCCTGGACGTCAAGGTTGCCCGGCAAGGCAAGCGCTACTACATGGACTTTGATCACGGCCACGTTAAGACAGCCATGAAGGTTATTGCCACCGGCCTGCCAGAAGAGGTGCACGGGACCACCGTCCACTTCAAGCCGGATCCGGAAATCTTCCGTGAAACCACGACCTACAACATCAAGACCCTGACCGACCGGTTGCGTGAACTGGCCTTCTTAAACAAGGGGCTCAAGATCACGATTGAGGATAAGCGGGACGAAAAGCCGGAACGCCAGGAATTTCTCTATGAAGGTGGAATTCGCCACTACGTTGAATACCTAAATGAAGGCCGGGAAGTCCTCTTTGATCCGCCGATCTATGTTGAGGGCCAGGAAAACGGCATCACGGTCGAAGTGTCGCTTCAGTACGTCAACGGCTACCGTAGCGACCTGCTCACCTTCACCAACAACATCCACACCTACGAAGGGGGAACCCACGAGACCGGGTTCAAGATGGCCCTGACCCGGGTGATCAACGACTATGGTCACAAGAGCGGGATCCTGAAGAACAACGAGACCCTGTCCGGGGATGATGTCCGGGAAGGGATGGTTGCGGTGGTTTCCATCAAGCACCCCGACCCGCAGTTTGAAGGTCAGACCAAAACCAAGCTAGGGAACTCTGATGCCCGGACCGCGACTGACCACGTCTTCGCGGCCACCTTCAACCGCTTCTTAATGGAGCACCCGGACGAGGCCCGGCAGATTGTCGAAAAGGGCCAGTTAGCTTCCAAGGCCCGGGTCGCTGCTAAGCGGGCGCGGGAAGTCACCCGGAAGAAGAGCGGACTGGAAATTTCCAACCTGCCTGGTAAGTTAGCCGACAACACCAGCAAGGACCCGAACATTTCTGAACTGTTCATCGTCGAGGGTGACTCAGCCGGTGGTTCTGCCAAGCAGGGCCGTTCCCGGCTGACTCAGGCAATCCTGCCGATTCGGGGGAAGATCTTGAACGTTGAAAAGGCTTCGCTCGACCGGATTCTGGCCAACGACGAAATTCGATCCCTCTTCACGGCACTGGGGACCGGCTTCGGTGACGATTTCGACATCACTAAGGCCAACTACCACAAGCTGATCATCATGACCGATGCCGATGTCGACGGGGCCCACATTCGGACTTTGCTGCTGACGCTCTTCTACCGGTTCATGAAGCCGATGATCACCCACGGCTACGTCTACATTGCCCAGCCGCCACTCTACCAGGTTCGTCAGGGCAAATTTGTCAAGTACATCGAATCCGACGAAGAGCTGGAACGGGTCGTCAACTCCCTGCAGCCGAGCCCGAAGCCAGTTATTCAGCGGTACAAGGGGTTGGGTGAAATGGATGCCGAGCAGCTCTGGGAGACCACGATGGACCCAGAAAACCGGCACCTGCTGCGCGTCCAGCTCGACGATGCCGCCCAAGCCGACCAGATTTTCCCAATGCTGATGGGAACCAAGGTTGGTCCGCGGCGTGAATTTATTGAAAAGAATGCCAAGTTCGTTGAGAACCTGGACCTGTAATTAAGCACAAATTTGGATTTGATCAAAAGGAGGAGCGGCATTGGCTGAAGAAAATATGTCAAACCGAATCACGGACGTCAAACTGACGAGCCAGATGAAGAACTCATTTCTGGACTATGCCATGAGTGTCATCGTCTCGCGGGCCCTGCCGGACGTGCGCGATGGCTTAAAGCCGGTTCAGCGGCGGATCCTGTATGGGATGAACGAACTGGGGGTTACCCCGGATAAGCCGTACAAGAAATCGGCCCGGATCGTTGGGGACGTCATGGGGAAGTTCCACCCCCACGGTGATTCCTCGATTTACGAAGGGCTGGTCCGGATGGCGCAAGACTTTTCGTACCGCTACATGCTGGTTGATGGTCACGGTAACTTCGGGTCGGTCGACGGGGATAGTCCCGCCGCCATGCGGTACACCGAGGCAAAGATGAGCAAAATCGCGGTGGAGATGCTGCGCGACATCAACAAGGACACCGTTGATTTCCACCCAAACTATGATGGTACGGAAAAGGAGCCGGACGTTCTGCCGGCACGCTTCCCGAACCTGCTGGTCAACGGGGCTTCCGGGATTGCCGTCGGGATGGCCACCAATATTCCGACCCACAACCTGGGTGAAGTCATCAGCGCCATTCACATGCTGATGGACAACCCCGATGCCACGACCGAGGACCTGATGAAGGTACTGCCTGGCCCCGACTTCCCAACCGGTGGGGTCGTAATGGGTAAGTCTGGCATCCGCAAGGCCTACGAGACCGGTCGTGGCACGATTATCGTCCGGGCCAAGGTCGACATCGAGGAAAAGAAGAACGGCAAGCAGCAGATTATTGTCCACGAGATCCCGTACATGGTCAACAAGGCCAAGCTGATCGAGCGGATCGCGGATCTGGCCCGGAACAAAGAGATCGATGGGATCACCGATATCAACGATGAGACCGACCGGGACGGGATGCGGATCGTGATCGACGTGCGGCGGGATGCCAGCGCGGAGGTTATCTTAAACAACCTTTACAAGATGACCCTGATGCAGACGACCTTCAACTTCAACATGCTGGCGATCGTCAACGGAGCTCCAAAGATCCTGAGCCTCAAGAAGATTCTCCAGTACTACCTTGAGCACCAGGAAAATGTTGTCCGGCGGCGGACCCAGTTTGACCTGAAGAAGGCGCAGAACCGGGCCCACATCGTTGCCGGGTTGCGGATCGCCCTCGATCACATCGACGAGATCATCAAGATCATTCGTAACTCCCAGACCAGTGAGATTGCTAAGGGTGAATTGATGCAAAACTACGGCTTGTCCGATCGTCAATCCCAGGCGATCTTGGACATGCGGCTGGTGCGGTTGACCGGCCTGGAACGGGAAAAGATTGAGGCCGAATACCAGAAGCTGATGGCCGCCATTGCCGACTACAAGGACATCCTGGCCCACGACGAGCGGATTCACCAGATCATCTATGACGAACTGATGGAAATCCAGCGTAAGTTTGGCGATAAGCGGCGGACCGAGCTGCAAGTCGGTGACATCACCAACATCGAAGACGAAGATCTGATCGAGGAAGAAGACATCATCGTCACCCTGACCCACAATGGCTACATCAAACGTCTGCCGGTGGACGAATTTAAGTCCCAGCACCGTGGTGGTCGTGGTGTTAAGGGGATGGGCGTGCACAAGGACGACTTCATTGAACAATTAATTGCCAGTTCGACGCACGACCTCCTGCTCTTTTTCACCAACTCCGGCAAGGTCTTCTCAATGAAGGGCTACGAGGTTCCCGAATACGGTCGGTCCGCTCAGGGGATCCCGATCATCAACCTGCTGGGAATCGATAACAAGGAGAAGATCAGCGCGGTTATCAACGTTTCCCACGCGGCTAACGATGACGACAAGTTCCTCTTCTTCACCACCAAGTATGGGACCGTCAAGCGGACGCCAGTGCTCGAATTCAAGAACATCCGGAGCAATGGCCTGAAGGCGCTCAACCTTCATGATGGCGACGAGCTGATCAACGTCAACGTCATTGGTGCCGGTCAGCCGATGATCATCGGGACCCACAACGGCTATGCCCTGAGCTTTAAGTCCGACCTGGTCCGGTCGATGGGCCGTTCCGCCGCGGGTGTACGGGGAATCCGTCTGCGCGACGATGACTTCGTGATTGGTGCGGCCCCACTGAACCCAGACGACAGCGTCCTGGTTATCAGTGAAAACGGTTTTGGGAAGCAGACGCCGGCCAACGAGTACCCGATCAAGGGCCGGGGCGGCCTTGGGGTCAAGACCGTCAACGTCACTGCCAAGAACGGACCGCTGGTTGGTCTGACCACCGTCCAGGGCGATGAAGACATCATGCTGGTGACCGACCACGGGGTCATCATCCGCTTCGGTATCGAGACGGTTTCGACAACCGGTCGTTCCGCCGTGGGTGTCCACCTGATCAAGATGGATAAGGGCACCAAGGTTGCGACGATGGCCAAGGTTGACAAGGATGACGACAGCGAAGACGAGCCTTCAGATGCGCAGTCCACTGCGGCTACGGAAGAGTCGACGCCAAGTGAAAACTAAAAAATTTAAGTAAAAAAACGAAAATCCTGAGAATTTACGTATTATATATAGAGCGCAATTCTCAGGATTTCTGTTATTTGTTTCTTGTTTTTAACCCTAGTATATGCTATACTTTATATCTGTGAGTATACGTACAGACGTCTACTCTCCTTGTTCTTCTAAGTTTTAGAAGAGCCAGAGTCCATAAGGAGGTGTAACATTCATGGAAACACGTAAATATGAAATTACTTACATCATTCGTCCTGATATCGAAGAATCTGCTAAGAGCGAATTAGTAGACCGTTTTGACAAGGTTTTGACGGACAATGGTGCAAACGTTGCTGAATCAAAGGATTGGTCAACTCGTCGGTTTGCTTACCCAATCAGCAAGTACACTGAAGGTACTTACCACGTAGTTACTTTGACGACTGATTCTGACGCAGCCTTAAACGAATTTGATCGTTTGGCTAAGTTCAACGACGATATCCTACGTCACATGATCGTTAAGCTTGATGCTTAATTAGATCGTCAATGTAAATAGAGAGGAGTACGATCGAATGATTAATCGTGCAGTTTTGACTGGACGCTTAACGCGAGATCCTGAGTTGCGCTACACTACCAGCGGGACCGCGGTAGTATCGTTTACGCTCGCCGTTGATCGGCAATTCCGGAACCAAAATGGTGACCGGGACGCCGACTTCATCAACTGTGTCATTTGGCGTAAATCAGCTGAAAACTTCAGTAACTTCACCCATAAGGGCTCACTGGTGGGAATCGATGGCCGTATCCAAACGCGGAACTACGAAAACCAACAGGGCCAACGGGTTTACGTAACTGAAGTTGTGGTTGAGAACTTTGCCCTGCTTGAACCTCGTTCGCAAAATGGCGGCATGAATGCAGGCGGCGGCCAACAACCGTTCAATAACGGTGGTCAGCAGCCTTTCAACAATCAAGCGCCATTTGGTGGCCAGGGTCAGCAGTCATTCGGCAACAACCAGCCACAAGCCAACAACACTCCTCAACCTAATTCGTCAGCCAACACTAACAACGGATTTAGTGCTGGTCAACAGAATTCGGCGAACCCATTCTCCAGTTCAAATAACGACAATGGGGACACTGAAATTTCTGATGACGATTTACCATTCTAAAATTTTTTACCAGATAGGAGGGTAATTTCATGGCACAACAACGTCGGGGCGGTCGTCGTCGTCGCAAGGTCGACTTCATCGCCGCTAACCACATCGAATACATCGATTACAAAGACACTGATTTATTACGTCGGTTCATCTCCGAACGGGGTAAGATTTTACCACGTCGGGTCACTGGTACTAGTGCCAAGAACCAACGGAAGTTAACGGTCGCTATCAAGCGTGCCCGGATCATGGGTCTCCTGCCATTCGTTGCTGAAGACTAATTGATCAATCAAAGAGCCGATCAGAAAGCCAAGCGGTTTTCTGATCGGCTCTTTTTATCATTAGCTTAGCTAGGGCTAGCCGAAGGGCTTTAAATCTTTTTACAATATTTCATATATACTTGAACAATTGTAAAAATATGTTATGATAAGGATGTCAAAAAGAAAAGGAGTGATCCCGAATGGAATTAAATAAGTATATCGACCACACACTGCTCAGCCCAGAGGCAACGGAAGAACAGGTTGACACGGTCATCAAGCAGGCCATCGACAACCACTTCCACACCGTTATGATCAACCCGTACTGGGTCGCTAAGACGCACCAGGCTTTGGAAGGCACTGATGTGGTGACGGCAACGGTGATTGGCTTCCCACTCGGGGCCACGACGACGGCGGCCAAGGTTTTTGAAACCGAGCAGGCTATTCGTGACGGCGTGGACGAGGTCGACATGGTCATGAACATCGGCGAGATGAAGGGCGGCCACTTTGACAAGGTTGAAGATGACATCAAGGCCGTCGTCAAGGTGGGTCACGACAACGGCAAGATCGTCAAGGTGATCATCGAGACGGCCCTGCTGACGGACGACGAAATCACCAAGGCTTCCAAGATCGTGGCGGACGCCGGAGCCGACTTCGTGAAGACCTCAACTGGCTTCTCCACCCGGGGAGCAGCGGTGCACGACGTTGAACTGATGTCTGCGGCGGTTGCCGGCACCAACACCCAGGTGAAGGCTTCTGGTGGCATTCACACCCAAGAAGAAGCCGAGGCGATGGTCAAGGCCGGGGCAACCCGTCTGGGAGTTAGCCACAGTATGCAGGTAATTGGTAAGGAATAAAGTGAGTGAAAAACAACCATCTAAGCGGGGCGAGAGGCTACTAGGACGGGAGTTGACGCTGAAAGCGTCGGCTTTCGTCCGTAGTCAAATAGACTTGCTCCGCTGCGCTAGACACTAGCCCCGTGGTTGTTTTTCGCGTTATCTAGCAGTTTTGGGCATTGAAAGGGAGAGTGTGGATGGACACGAAACGACAGATCAAACAGGCGGTTGCCATTAGCAAGCTTTACTACCTGCAGGGTGCAACCCAGGCCCAGATTGCCAAACAATTGGACCTCTCCCGACCGACGATTTCCCGGGCTCTTCAGTTTGCCCGCGACAACAAGATCGTCAATATCAAGATCAATGATCCCCTTGAGGACATCGACGCCCTGGCGGAGCAGATCAAAGAAAAGTACCAACTGGACGCGGTTGTGATCGCCGAACCGAGTGGGGACGACAGCAGCGCCATCCTGGAGGCAGTCGGGCAGGCGGCCGCTGATTATTTGCCTACCATAATCAGGGACAACGACACGATCGGCATTAGCTGGGGGCAGACCCTGGCGGCTGTGGCTCGGCACCTGGTCCCTAGCGAGCGTAAGAACGTCCGGGTCGTCTACCTCAAAGGGACGGTGGCCAATTCGACCCACAACAATTTTGTCGTCGAGGTGACCCGCCACTTCAACGCCTGCTACCACACCCAGGCCCAGATCCTGCCCCTGCCGGTGATCTTTGACAACCAGGCGATCAAGGAAATGGTTGTTCGCGATCGTTTCATCAACGAGGTCTTGACGACGGCCAAGCAGACGACGGTGGCTCTCTTCACGGTTGGGACCACCAGTCCGGCCGCCACTCTCTTTGAGCTCGGCTACTTCTCGCCGGAAGAGGAACGCCAACTGCGCGCGACTGCGGTTGGCGATATCGTCTCGCAGTTCGTCGACGCCCAGGGACAAATCGTCGATCCCGAGCTGACGGCGCGGACGATGGCCGTCCCCCTGACGCAACTAAAGCAGGCCCGCCAGGCGGTTTTGATCGCCGGCGGCATGGCAAAATTAAAGCCGATCAAGGCGGCGCTGAACGGGCACTACGCCACCACCCTGGTAACGGATCTCACCGTTGCCCAGCACCTGATTGGCGATGAAAAATAAGAATAACGCGGCTGGAATTTGCGTTCCGGCCGCATTCGTTTTTAAATACCCCGAAAAGATAACGTGGAAAACCAGAGGCTAACTACGTGTCGTAACCGTGGGGCTAGTGTCTAGCGCAGCGGAGCAAGTCTATTTGACTACGGACGAAAGCCGACGCCTTCAGCGCCGACTCCCGTCCTAGGCTAGCCATACCTAATAGGCTAGCTTCGCGTCGCGCCCCACTCTGATGGTTGTTTTCCACTCACTTTTTTGTCGCTGCATTCACTATTGCTTGTGATATGATATAACTATCCAATTGAAAATGGGCACGAACGGTGTCTATTTGGGAGGATTTTTATGCGTAAATTTTTCAGTAGTGAAAACTGGCTGTTTTATCTGAAACACCCGGCGGTCCGCTGGAATGTCGTTTACCTACTGGTCGTCACGATCATCAGTCTGGTCCTGGCCTTCACCTTTAACTGGCTGGCGGGACTAGTTGTGCTCGTCCTGGCGGTGGTAGGGATGACGGTTAGTCTGCGCCGCTTACGGCAGCTAGTCGACGATACTCATGAATACTTACAAAATTTAACCTATCAGATTCAGCACGGCCAACAGGAGGCCCTGCTCGAAATGCCGGTGGGGATGATCATGCTGAATGCCCGTAACGAGATTGAATGGATCAATCCCTACATGGCCCGTTACTTTAAGCTGGAGCACGTGGTGGGGGAGAAGGTCAGCGCAGTTGACGAACAATTGGCCGACCTGATCGATCAGGGACGTTCGCACCCCGGGGCCCAGGTGGTTTCCTGGCGTTCGCGGCAGTTTGAATTTCTCTTTCAGCCCCAGTACCGGGTGGCCTACCTGCTCGACATCACCAAGTATGAAGAGGTTGAGCAGCGCTATCGGCAGGAGCGCGTTTTCCTGGGAAATATTTACCTGGATAACTACGACGAGCTGATTCAGGGGATGAGTGATTCGGATGTCTCCAACCTGCACAACTACGTCACCTCTGAGATCAGCAAGTGGGCCGAAACCAATCACCTATTGATGAAGATTATCGATGACGATAACTACCTGATCATCGGTCACCAGGCCTCGCTGGCGGAACTAGAAAAGAAGAAGTTCAAGATTCTGGATACCGTGCGGCAAAGCACGTCCCAGCAGAACTCACCGGTGACGCTGAGTGTCGGGATCGCCTATGGGGAAGATGATCTGATTAAGCTGGCCGATACCGCTCAGGATAACCTCGACCTGGCACTGGGCCGGGGTGGTGATCAGGTTGTTGTCCGGGCCAAGGATCAGCCCGCCCGCTTCTACGGCGGGAAGACCAACCCGATGGAGAAACGAACCCGGGTACGGGCTCGGATGATCAGCCAGGCCTTGCAAGAGTTGATTGACCAGGCCGACCAGCTCTTCGTTATGGGGCACAATAACCCCGATATGGACTCGCTGGGGGCCTGTCTGGGAATTCGTCGGATTGCCGAAATGAACGGCAAGCAGTGCTGGATCGTCATCAGTGATCAGCATCCGCATGCCGATATTCAGCGGCTGATGCATGAGATTGATAACTACCAGTCAATCAAAGATCACATCATCACGCCGGATGTGGCCCTGGAAAAGGCGACGGCCAACAGCCTGCTGGTGATGGTCGACCATGCCAAGCGCAGCATCACCATCTCACCGGAGCTCTACGATCAGCTGCAAAACCGGTTGGTTATCATTGACCACCACCGGCGCGGTGAGGAATTCCCGGAGAATCCATTGCTGGTCTACATTGAACCATACGCTTCCTCGACCTGTGAACTGATCACCGAGATGTTTGAGTACCAGCCACGCGAGGGTGAGGGACTCAATAAGGTCGAGGCGACGGCGATGCTGACTGGGATTCAGGTCGATACCAAGTCCTTTACCAAGAGTGCCGGGACCCGGACCTTCGATGCCGCCAGCTATCTGCGTTCCGCCGGGGCTGATGGAATGATGATCCAGTCCTTCATGAAGGAGGACCCCCGTAGCTTCATGGACCGCAATCACTTAATTTCCCGGGCCCAGATCAAGGGACAGATTGCGATTTGTGCTGGCGAAAATGATCAGGTCTACGGGTCCGTGACGACTGCCCAGGCCGCCGACATGCTGCTCTCGGTCGAAGGGGTCGAGGCCTCCTTTGTCATCACCCTGCGCGCAGACGGCAAGGTCGGGATTTCTGCCCGGTCCGCCGGTGACGTCAACGTTCAGGTCCTGATGGAGAAGATGGGCGGCGGGGGCCACCTAGCCAATGCCGCCACCCAGATCAGCGATTCGACCGTTGAAGCGGCGACGAAGGAATTAATTGAACTTCTGCAGAAGACGGCCGATAATAGTAGTCAAGAAGATACAGAGGAGTGAACAAGATGAAAGTTATTTTTACCCAAGATGTTCGTGGCCGGGGCAAGCGCGGTCAGGTTAAAGAAGTTCCAGATGGTTACGCCCAGAACTTCCTGATCAAGCGCGGCATGGCCAAGCAAGCTACCAAGGCAGCGATGAGTCAGCTGGCTGGTCAGCAACGGGCCGAGGAAAAGCACGCCGCCGAGGAATTGGCCGAGGCAAAACGCTTGAAGAAGGTCTTAGAAGATGATAAGACTGTTGTTGAATTAAGCGGTAAGGCAGGCACTGACGGCCGGATGTTTGGTTCCATTTCGACCAAGCAGATCGCGACGGCCCTGCAAAAGCAGTACAAGGTCAAGATCGATAAGCGCAAGATTGAGCTGTCAGCACCAATCAAGGCCCTGGGTTACGTCAACGTGCCAATCAAGCTCCACCCGCAAGTTACGGCCGAAATTCGGGTCCACATTGCGGAAAAGTAATTTTACCGTTATAATTAAATTTCGATTTCAAAAAGCGAGGTATCGTCATGGATAATGCACCAGTGCAAGAAGAGCCACACGATATTGAAGCTGAAAAGGCAGTTCTCGGAGCTGCTTTTTTAAGTAAGAACGCGCTGGCCGATGCAATGGAATATTTGCAGCCCGCCGATTTCTACAAGCGGGCCCACCAGATCATCTTCAAGAAGATGGTGGAATTAAACGATGATGATCAACCAATCGACGTGATCACGATCAAGAGTGCCCTGGATAAGGACAAGCAGACCGAAAACGTTGGCGGGATGGTCTATCTGGCTGAACTGGCCGCCGCCGTGCCATCCGCGGCCAACGTGACCTTTTATGCCAAAATTGTCCATGACAAGGCGGTTCGGCGCAACCTGATTAATACGGCTACCAAGATTATCAACGAGGGTTACGCGGACGATAACGACACGACGGACCTGCTCGATTCTGCCGAGCAGTCGATCCTGCATGTGTCGGAATCCAACGACCAGAATGGCTTTCAGGACATCGAAACCGTCCTGAACCAAACGATGAATCACATCGAAGCCCTGTCCGGCAACGATTCGGACGTGACGGGATTAGAGACCGGCTATCCGCAATTGGATAAGATGACGACCGGTTTTCACCCGGATGAGCTGATCATTATTGCCGCTCGGCCGGCCGTAGGGAAGACCGCCTTTGCCTTAAATATTGCCCAGAACGTGGCGACGAAGACCAATAACGCCGTCGCCATCTTCAGCCTGGAAATGGGGGCCGAGTCGCTGGTCAACCGGATGCTCTGTGCGGAAGGCAACATCGACGCCAACCACCTGCGGACCGGGAACCTGACTAGCGACGAATGGGAGAGTCTGTTCTTCGCGGCTGGAACTCTGTCGAATGCCCAGATCTACATCGATGACACGGCGGGGATTAAAGTGGCCGAGATTCGGGCCCGTTGCCGGCGGTTAAAGAAGGAAAACAAGAACTTGGGGCTGATCGTGATCGATTACCTCCAGCTGATTGAAGGGAGCAATCCCGATAATCGGCAGCAGGAAGTTTCAGAGATTTCCCGGCAACTCAAAAAACTAGCCAAGGAGCTGGAAGTGCCGGTCATCGCCCTTTCCCAGCTTTCCCGGGGGGTCGAGCAGCGTCAGGACAAGCGGCCGGTGCTGTCCGATATCCGTGAATCCGGGTCAATCGAGCAGGATGCCGACATCGTTAGTTTCCTCTACCGTGACGACTACTATGAGCACGACGAGGGTGATAATGATGACAATAACCAGGGGAATGGCGGCAACGATGACGATTCCAATGTCAGTGAAGTCGAAGTCATCGTCGAAAAGAACCGGAGTGGTCCGCGGGGAACGGTCAAACTGTTATTTGCTAAGTCCTATAACAAGTTTGCCTCCGTGGCCTACGTGCCGGAAGAGCAATAAATCTACAAAATGTTAATAAAGGGGCGTTTCAGGATAACTGGAGGGCTCTTTTCGTTCGCTTAGGATAATAATCAAAATATGAGGAGGCGCTAAAATGGGTCGTCAAACAAAGGGAATTGAATTGAAATGGCTGCTGCAGGGAATGTTCTTCGGCAGCATCGGCAACAGCTTCGTCTGGCCGCTGACTACGATTTATATGCACCAACAGCTACACGAATCACTGACCGTATCGGGGATTGTCCTGCTGTTTTATTCGGGTGCGAACGTGGTTGGCAGCTACATCAGCGGTCTGCTGTTTGACAAGCGGAATCCGCGGCACCTGATGCTAGCCGGGGTCAGCCTGGCCACGGTGGTGATCGCCACGATGATTTTCTTCAATGACTGGCCCATCTACGCCATCCTGCTAACGGCGATTGGCTTCTTCAACGGCTGGATCATCACGATGGTCAATTCCTTTGGAACCAAGCTGCGGATGGACGGGCGTTACGTCTTTAACATGCTCTACTTCGCCAACAACTTAGGGATGGTGATCGGAACCACAATTGTTGGTCCGCTCTACCAGTATGCCCACGGGAACATCTCGCCGCTCTTCTCGATTACGACAGTCCTCTATGTTCTCTTCACCCTGGTGGTCTTCCTCTTCTTCCATGAAGATCCACATCCGCAACCGGTGGATGAGGCCCGCTTCAAGAGCGACGAGCCCGCAGTAACCAAGATTCCGCGGGCCAACCTTTGGATCAGCTGGATCTTCTTTATCACTCTATGCATCGTCTGGACGATGTATGAGCAATGGTCGAGCAACCTCTCAGTCTTCATGACTAGTCAGGGGATTTCAATGACCAAGTACAGTCTGCTCTGGACGATTAACGGGATCCTGGTCGTTCTCATGCAGCTCATTTTGACCTGGCTGAACCGCTTTTACAACAATCCCTATGCTCAGGTTTACGTTGGCATCTTTACCGTCGGCCTCTCCTTTGTCCTCCTACTCTTTGCGACAAACTACCTCTGGTTCGTAATTGCGATGGTGATTTTGACGATTGGTGAAGCTACGGCCTTTCCGACGATGCCGGCAATCGTCAACACTCTCTCGCCCGTTGAGGTCAAGGGAAAATACCAGGGGATTCTCAACGCCTTTTCCTCACTGGGCAAGGCGTTCGGCCCGCTTTTTGGTGGGGTGGTCATCGGTGCAGCCTCCTACCACGTCCTTTTTGTGATTTGCGCGGCCTCAATCTTTATTATGGAAATTATTGTGGTGCTGGTTGTCTGGCTGCAAAAGCCACATACGGTTAAGTACTAAAGAAGGCGTTATCTGTGTTTTATAATAATTTCGATCGGGTCCACAGCGAAGATCGTTTCGGCATGGTTGGTAAGACCGGCGATGACTTTCGAGAAGATCGCCGATTGAGGATTGTCTGCTACAAGTGTCACCAGGCTCCCTTGGTCATCGCCGAGCGCAATTGGATGGACACTAATAATGACAATTCCCAGCGCTACCAAATTGTTGTGGCGTGTGAGCATTGCGGCGCGGTTGACGAATTCATTGTTAATGACGGCCGGGAAGGGAAAATCAGTAAGTTAAAACATGGCCGGTGCCCGGTCAGTGCTGATCAAATTGAAGATTAAAGAAAATCGTCCTGCAGAGGGCGATTTTTAAATATCCCGGTATGAATAAATAATCATTTTTAGCGGCACAATTGAACAAGCAGCTAGCGCCTGGTAGTAGTAGCTTGTTGGTGACAATAATTCCTAGAGCTTTTAAGAAAACGCTTTCTTGAAATTCCCATTGTGATAAGATGAATTTGTTGGGTAATTAGACAAATTTAGAGAGGATGTTGTTCTATGAAGATTAAAGCTGCTGTTGTTGACAAAAAGGGCGCTCAATTTGACATCCGCGATGACGTTGAACTGGCCGACATGCAGGCGGACGACCTGCAGATTCACATGGTTGCTTCTGGAATCTGCCACTCTGACGAAGCTCTGCGGAAGGGTGATGCCGAGATTGGCTACCCGATCATCCTGGGTCACGAAGGTGCCGGGATCGTTGAAAAGGTTGGTCCAGAAGTTAAGAACTTTAAGCCGGGCGACCACGTTATCCTCTCCTTCTACGGTTGTGGTAACTGTATCAACTGTCTGAAGGGGAAGCCAACTAAGTGCCTGAACTACGCGGCCAACAACCTCTCTGGGGTTCGTCCGGACGGGAGTGCTCACTTCACCGAAGATGGGCACCAGGTTGACGACATGTTCGACCAATCCTCATTTACCACGACCACGGTAGTTCGGGAGCGGAACGCCGTGAAAGTACCAAAGGACTTGGACCTGCGGAAGCTCGGCCCACTGGGTTGTGGTTACGTGACCGGCTCCGGAACGGTCTTTAATACCTTGAAGCCAGAACCAGGCTCAACAATTGCCGTTGCTGGGACTGGAGCTGTTGGGTTAGCCGCAATGATGGCCGGCAAGATCTCCGGCTGCACCAAGGTCATCGCCATCGACCGGGTTCCAGAGCGGTTGGAATTAGCCAAGGAACTGGGTGCTACGGATGCGATCAACACCAACGACACCGACATGGTCAAGGCCGTCCAAGATCTGACCGACGGCAAAGGGGTTGACTACATCGTTGATACGACCGGGGTTACCAAGGTAATGCAGGACTGCATCCAGGCCCTTGCCCAGGGTGGGGTCCTGGCAGCAATCGCCGTTACTGCCAACCACATCGACGTCAACACCTGGGACGACCTGTGCCCAGCCGACCGGACGATTGTCGGTGTTAACATGGGTGACTCAATCCCACAGGTGGACATTCCACGGCTGATTGAATTCTACAAGCAGGGGATGTTCGATTTCGATAAGACCGAGAAGTTCTATGACTTTGCCGACATCAACCAGGCCAACGCTGACTCTGTTTCCGGCAAGACCATTAAGCCAGTTTTGATCATCGACCCAGACTACCAGCCTGGAAAGTAACAATTGAAAATGATTGAAGGGAGCAATGCGACTCCCTTTTTTATTTGGTGCGAAAGGAGAAGGGCGACGATTTCCCGGGAAATATCAGTGCCCTTTCACTAGCGAATCACTTTACTTATGTTAGAATGGACCAAAAGGGAAGGTGAAGGAATGGATACTAAGCAATACCGATTCACGAAGGATGACTTTGACATTCGAAAGGCCCCAACCTGGGTGGCCGACTCAGCTGACCAACTTGATGATATCAAGAAGAAGATCGCGTCGAACGTTAAGCGGATCAAGTCCGCGCAGCGCAAGATGTACGCCCGGCATCGCTACGGGGTTCTCGTAGTTTTTCAGGCAATGGATGCGGCCGGGAAGGACAGCATGATTACCCACATCTTTTCTGGGGTCAATCCGGTGGGCTTCAAGATTGCTAACTTCAAGCAGCCGACCGCGCTTGAAATCCAGCACGATTACCTCTGGCGAATTAATGAGGCCCTGCCCGAACGTGGCTCGTTCGGGGTTTTCAACCGGTCCTACTACGAGGATGTCTTGGTCTCCCGGGTCCACCCGGAGCTGATCATGAAGGCTAACTTGCCGGAGGTCAATACCATCCTAGATGTCAACAAGGACTTCTTCGAACGGCGCTACGAGGACATTCGCCAGTACGAAAAGTACCTTTCCCGCAACGGCTATGTGATTCTGAAATTCTTCCTGCATATTTCCAAGGATGAGCAGCGGAAACGGTTCCTGTCCCGGATTGAAACGCCGCGGAAAAATTGGAAGTTCTCAGCGGCGGATATTCGGGAACGGAAATACTGGGACAAGTATCAGCGGGCTTATGATAAGGCGATCAACGCCACGGCTACCAAAAAGAACCCGTGGTATGTCATCCCGTCCGATGACAAGTGGTATTCCCGCCTGATTGTTTCCGACATCATTACCAAACGAGTTGAGAAGATGCCCCTGGCCTATCCAGAGATGACACCGGAACAGGAAGGTCAACTGGCGGAGGCCCACCAGATTCTCCTGGACGAGGGCAAAAATAAGAAAAAGTAAGTAAAAAACGACGCAAGCTTGGATTAGAAGCTTGCGCCGTTTTGATTTTAATTATAGAAATAAAAAAACACCCGCCGAAGCGAGTGGATATGATGGGCAGTCAGGGGATCGAACCCTGGACCCACGGATTAAGAGTCCGTTGCTCTGCCAGCTGAGCTAACTGCCCATGTCATTGACAACGGTTATTATATTATCAGATTGCTGGCAGTTTGGCAAGAACTTTTTTAAAAAGAATCGCCATTCTATTTTCTCGTTAAGGGGAGCTCCGTAAATTTAACCGTTAAGGCCCAAAACAAACAGTAAAATCGCCACTAAGCAGCCAATCATGATGTAGCTAAGTCCCAGTGCCCGGTGGTGTTTTGCAATCAATGAATCATTCATTCGGGGAAGGCGACTGTGTAATATTTGGTACCAATCTTCTTTTCCCCGAAAGATCTGCCAGCCCCAAAAAGCAATTAGGAGCGGGAAAATGAGCAATAAGATTAGAACAACGGACATGGGTGAACCTCCGATTATTAAACCAAATTCAGTCAATATCAATTTGAGCTTATTTAGAACGCGGCATCCCAAAAAACAGCAGGCTCCGAATGAAACCTGCTGCTAATATTAAGGTAGCTTGTGACCAGCTGCCAGGTAAAGGTCATACCATTCCTGGTTGGTTAACTTCACGTCGGCACCCTTGGCACTGTCGGCGATGTGGGCCGGGTTCATGGTGCCGATGATCATCTGCATCTGAGCCGGGTGCTTGAGAATCCAAG
The DNA here is from genome assembly GCF_026413145.1 of Limosilactobacillus kribbianus. Classification (GTDB taxonomy): domain Bacteria; phylum Bacillota; class Bacilli; order Lactobacillales; family Lactobacillaceae; genus Limosilactobacillus; species Limosilactobacillus kribbianus. The sequence goes on from NZ_JAOVYZ010000004.1 coordinate 37,212, forward strand.
CCGCGGCGATGGCGTTCTTGCCGACACCATATTGATCGGCGAGCTTTTGAAGGGCCTGGTTCAGTTCCGGATAGTCGGGATTGTTGATGAAGGTTCCCTCGAAGTTGCCGTACTGGAACGGTGACCAGGTTTGAATCGTGACGTGGTGCTGGCGGGAGAATTCTAGCAAGCCGCCATCGTGATCGACCGAATCGGCGTCGAGCATGTTAGTGTGAATACCGCGGTCGACCATTCCGGTGTGCATCAGGCCAAACTGTAATTGATTGAACATCAGGTGCTGGCTAACGTGACTCTGGACCAATTCGAATTGTTGGGGATTGAAGTTCGAAACCCCGAAGAAGCGGACCTTGCCGCTGGCCTGAAGAAGATCGAAGGCTTCTTCGATCCCGTCAAGGTCCATCAGTGGATCCGGGCGGTGCAGGAGGAGACTGTCGAGGTAGTCGGTGCCCATCCGGGACAGGACTCCGTCGACGGCGTCCAAGATGTGTTCCTTCGTAAATTCATAGCGGCTGCCAAAGACAAAACTGCCGTGACTACGGGCCGGATCAATGATGATGCCGACCTTAGATTGAATGAAGAGGTCGCTTCTGTTCGGCTTAGCTTGCTTGAGGGCCTGGCCAAAGACTTCTTCGGACTTACCCTGACCATAAATATCAGCCGAATCAATGAAATTAATGCCGTTGTCGTAGGCAGTGTCAATTGCCTGTGCTGCTTCGGCTGGGGTCTTGGCTTCCATCCGCATGATCCCTAACGCCATTGCTGGAATCTTAAGGGTGGTGGCACCTAAATTAACTTGCTTCATAATTAAAAACCGTCCTTTCAGTATTGATCCGTTAACTTACACCTATCATGATAAGGAGGTTAGCGAATCCTGACAAGACGGCACCTTTGATTGCCCAGGTTACTTGGCGGTACCCTCGTCTTGCCAGTCACCCAGGTGGTCGGCATCAAACTGCTCATAGAGGGTCCGCAAGCGTTTTTCCTTGAGCTGGCGAACCTCCTGTGTGTTTTCGCAGGTGGGGTGCTTGATCTCGTAGTCGGCCATGTTGAGAAAGCCCCAAGAACACATCACGTCGAGGAGCGGGAAGAGCGAGCGACCGTGCGCAGTAACGGAGTATTCGACCTGGACCGGGACGGTGGGAATGACCGTCCGCTTGATGATCTTGTCGGCTTCCAGTTCCCGTAGCTGGGCCGTGAGCGTCTTCTTAGGCGCGGTTTCGAGGTAGCGCAAAATCTCGCTGTAGCGTTTGGAGCCCGCGGTCTCTAAATAATGAAGAATCAGCGGTTTCCACTTGCCACCGATTACGTCGAGGGTGACTTGAATTTCGCTGAGCGCCGTTTTCTTTGCCATCATTATACCTCACAAAAAATTAGAAATAAAAAAAGAGACTGAGATAAAATCTCAATCTCTGTAAACCTCTGATGGGCAGTCAGGGGATCGAACCCTGGACCCACGGATTAAGAGTCCGTTGCTCTGCCAGCTGAGCTAACTGCCCATATTTGTAACCCCTCAACAAGGTACTTTACTAATTTATCATTCGACTATGAGATTGTCAAGGCCAACCCGCAAAAAATGTAAAAAAAGCGAGCTGTGCTATAATAGGGGCACGGTTATTAAGTTTGAGTTAAATTAAATCAATCACCCAGTGGAGGGGATTCTTGAGATGGCAAAGAAGATATTAGTCGTCGATGACGAAAAACCAATTTCAGATATCATTAAATTTAACCTTGAAAAGGAAGGCTACACGGTCGTCACCGCCTATGATGGCGAGGAGGCCCTGGAAAAAGTTGAAAGTGAAAATCCGGACCTGATCATTCTGGACCTGATGCTGCCAAAGATCGATGGATTGGAGGTTGCCAAGCGCGTTCGGGCTAAGCACACCATGCCGATCATCATGGTCACGGCCAAGGACTCCGAATTAGACAAGATCCTGGGCCTGGAATTAGGGGCCGATGATTACGTCACTAAGCCGTTCTCGAACCGTGAACTGGTGGCTCGGGTCAAGGCCAACTTGCGGCGCCAGGCCACGCTGAAGGCTCCAGCAGAAGAGGACAAAAACACCGACATTAAGGTTGGGGACCTGACGATTCACCCCGAGGCCTACACGGTTACTAAGCGTGGCGAAAACATTAATCTGACCCACCGGGAGTTCGAATTGCTCCACTACCTGGCCCAGCACATTGGTCAGGTTATCAACCGGGAGCACCTCTTGCAGACCGTTTGGGGCTATGACTACTTCGGCGACGTGCGGACGGTCGACGTGACGGTCCGGCGGCTGCGGGAGAAGATCGAGGACAACCCGAGTCACCCGCAATGGCTGATCACCCGGCGGGGAGTCGGCTACTACCTAGCAAATCCAGACCAAAATTAGAGGCTGAGCAGTTGTGAACAGCAAACTAAAATTCTACCAGTCAATTCGTTTTAAAATCGCCCTCGTATTCGCGTTAATGCTGATGCTGACGCTAGAATGCGTCGGGGCGGTTTTTGTGCGTCAATTGGAGCATCAAAACCTCAACACCTTCAAGCAGTCGATCGAGCTGCCGTCCTATGTTGATAACTCCCTGAGCACCCAGCTGGCCCGTTCGGACACGAAAAAGGCCAACCGGCAGATCAAGCAGATCCTCTCGGAAGTCAACAACAATAACATTTCCGAGATTCGGGTGATCGACAACAAGGGGACCATTCGGGGGACCAGCAATGCCGACAATCGTGAGACGATTGGGCAGAAGTCGACCGACCAGGCGGTCAAGGCCACCCTTTTGAATAACCGGTCCCATTCGGAGAATATCTATGATAATGCCAACCATACCCGTTACTACATTAATGTGGTTCCCTTAGTGGACTCCAGCAACAACAACGTCATCGGGGCAGTGTACCTGCGGGCAAGCCTGGAGACGGTTTACTCGAATATCAACAACATTACGCTGATTTACCTGTCAGCGGCCCTGATCACGATTGCCATCGGCTTGGTAATGGCCATCCTTATTTCCCAGGAAATAACCCGGCCGATCGAGGAGATGCGAAAGCAAACGCTTCGGATCGCCCGGGGAGACTTCTCCGGTCAGGTCCGGGTGTTAGGCAACGACGAGCTTGGTCAGCTGGCCGGAGCAGTTAACAACCTGTCCGTGCGGGTCGAGGAGGCCCAAGAGTCAACCGATTCCGAACGACGGCGACTCGATAGCGTCCTCTCCCACATGTCCGATGGGGTGCTGGCGACCGACCGGCGAGGCAACGTAACGATTGTCAATAACATGGCCCTGCAGCTTTTGGGCGTGGACCACGAGGACGACTTGATCGGCAAGTCAATTATTGACGTGCTGAACATTCGTCATGACTACACCGTTCGGCAGCTGGTTAACACCGAGCAGCGCGAGATGATTATTGATACCGCAAACGACGGCAGCAACCTGATCCTGCGGGCCTACTTCTCCCCAATTCAACGGGAGTCCGGTTTCGTCAGCGGGTTGGTCTGCGTCTTGCACGACGTTACTAGCCAGGAAAAGGAAGAGCGAGAACGGAAACAATTCGTCTCCAACGTTTCACACGAATTGCGGACGCCGTTAACCAGTGTTCACAGCTATGTCGAGGCCTTGAGCGACGGTGCCTGGAAGGATAAGGACGTGGCGCCGAAGTTTCTTGAGGTTATCCAAGGGGAAACCGACCGGATGATCCGAATGATTAACGACCTGCTGAGTCTGTCGCGGATGGATGCCGGAACGACTAAATTAAACTTGGAATACGTCAACATCAAGGAGCTCTTGAACTACATTCTGGATCGTTTTGACATGATCATCAAAAAGGAAGAGGAAGACGGCTCTTCGAACAAGAAGTACAGCATTGAGCGGCACTTCACTGAAAAGGATCTCTGGGTTGAGATCGACACCGATAAGTTCACCCAAGTGATCGATAACATCATGAATAACGCGATTAAGTACTCGCCGGATGGTGGAATTATTACGGTCCGCCTCCTGGAGACTCACAATCACGTGATTATGAGCATTGCCGATCAGGGACTGGGGATTCCACGCAAGGATCTCGGCCGGATCTTTGACCGCTTCTTCCGGGTTGACAAGGCCCGGAGCAGAAAGCAGGGCGGGACCGGACTGGGTCTTGCCATTTCAAAGGAAGTCATCAACATGCTTGGTGGCCAGATTTGGGTTGACAGCGTAGAAGGCCATGGTTCGACCTTCTACATTTCGCTGCCATACGTACCATACGATGAGGAGGATGATTGGGATGATCAAGAAGCTGAGAGCTAACTGGTTATCGATTGCTCTGGCGGTCGTCGTGCTGATCAGTTTCATTCTCTCGGCGATCATTTGGACCAATCCGTTCCAATATGACCACCCCCGCCGGGAAAACGGCACGGGGGCGAGTCAGCAGCAGACGACCCAGTCGATCGGCGATGTCTACCTGCCGACGACCATCGTCAAAACCAATGGGGATAACAACCAGCAGCTGTTGTACAGCCAGCGCAAGAACCTGATTTACCATGCAAAAAAGGCGATGACGGGTTGGCAGCTGGGTGGTACCAGCACTGTCAAGACCAACAATAGTGATGTTTACCTGAGTTACCTGCGTCACCGCAATTCGCTGATGCTCAGCTACCCAGACGATATTTCCGGGACGGTCTTCAATGAAACCTTCAAACAGTCGATTGATACCAACCGGGTCAAAAAGATCAATCACATCGTCATTCCACTGAACGGGACAAAGGCGATCTACCTGCTCAGCGACAGCCACTACGCGATTTACCGGGTCCGGATTACCAAGGGCAGCCCCGAGTCGATGGTAACAAGTAAACGCGGTGTAAAACCGATCAGCGTCGACCATCGGATCGTTAACGGGCATGCGGTGATGATCTACCTGCACTCCTTTACCCTGCCCCGGCTGGCCTACCAGATCAGCGATCAGAAAATCAATAACCTGAGCGCCAACCTGATGAGCACCAACCAGCATACCAATACTACGACCCATCAAGATGGGAACCGGACCGTCTACACGGATGGCACCAATCGGCATTTGGTTTATGATGCTACTCGGGGAACCGTTGACTACGAAAATGATGTTGGGCGTTCCGACGTGGTGGAGACGTCCCAGATTTATTCGCACTTCTACCGCGCTCTGGTGAAGACGGGAATGCCGCTGAACAACATTCGCTTTGACGAGGTCAGCAATGGTGGGCGGACCATCACTTACCGCAGCTATGTGGAGGGCTTCCCGATCATCAACGACAACAACTATGGCGGTGCTAAACTGCGGGCCAACCAGCGGGGAACGGAGCACTACCTGTTAAGTCTCTACACCGTTCAAGTACCGCTGCCGCTTGATGGTTCAACGGTTAAGCTGCCGTCCACGGCTAGCGTCCTGAACCAGCTGCACGAAAATGGTCACTTTAAGAACGTTACAAACCTGCGTGTTGGTTACGAGTGGAAGTCCGATTCAGAAAACCATCAGACTGTCAAGATCGAACCGACGTACTTCGTGAAGTATCGGGGCCGGTGGATCAACTACACCGCTCTTTTGAAGTAGGGGGGAGCAAAGAATGAATTTCAAACGTATTCAATGGATCTTTTTATTTGCTTTCCTAGTCTTTGACCTGGTGGTTGCGGGGTCGCTTTTTTTCCAAAATCGCTTTACGATCTCAAACAGCAACCCTAATCGGCAGGAAATGGTCCTCAAGGAGATGAAGGTCGACGAAATCAGTTGCAAGCCGTTGTCGAACCAGCAAAAACTCGGCTACTACATCGCAGGGAGCCGGTCCGGTGAGAACGACAAGCTCGATTCACAGACGAGTAAGCTCCATGACCAAAATTACCGCTTTTCATCCAATACGTTGGTCAGCACCTTTGACAATCCCATCAAGGTTGACCGCCATCACCCGGAACAGCGGTTAAACCGGTTGGTCAAAAACGCGCATTCGATCGCCCTGGGCAAGGAATATCACTACGATGCCCAACTGTCGGATTACAACACGGCTGTTTACACTCAGCGCTTGGCACACCAGGCACTTGACTCAACGGATGGCCAGTTGCGTTTTCGCATCAACAGCAACGGTGCAGTGACCGGCTACACGCAAACCTACCTTGAAAACCGGCGAATTCTGCGTCCTGAGGCCCCAATCATCAGCCAGCAGCACGCGGTGACCTGGCTGTACAAGCACAACCTGATTCCGAACAACTCCCAGGTGCGGTGGGCTAAGCTGACCTATACGAAGCTGCTAGTGACCAACAGTCACGACCAAAATGTTTATGTGCCAACCTGGGTCGTGGAGGTCCGGACCAAGAATGCCGACACGGTTCAGCATCTGCGGGTGAACGCCTTCAACAGCACGATTATGAAGAGCAGCCCGGATAATGTTAATATGAGTTCAATCGATAAATAAGGAGTAGTCTGACGTGAGTGAAAAGGATTTTTTGCGTTACAGTATACTAGCCAGTGGCAGCACGGGAAACGTCACCTATTTGGAAACCGCCCATCACCGGATCCTGATCGATGCCGGACTGAGTGGCAAGCGGATTGAAAACTTAATGAATAAGATCAACCGGACGCTCAAGGACGTCGAGGCGATCTTCGTCACCCACGAGCACGGCGACCACAGCCACGGGGTCGGGGTCCTGGCCCGGCGCTACGGGATGGACGTTTACGCCAACGAGGGCACCTGGCAGGCGATGGCCAAGCGGGTTGGCAAGATCCCGTTGGAACAAAAGCATATCCTGGCGCCCAATCACGTGGCCGACTTGGGTGACATGGAAGTGGAGAGCTTCGCGGTTTCCCACGATGCCGCTGAGCCTCAATTTTACCAGGTTCATCATGATAACAAGACCTTCTGCATCCTGACTGATACCGGCTACGTCTCGGACCGGGTGGCGGGGACCATCAAGAACGCCGACGCCTATCTGATGGAATGCAACCACGATACCGAGATGCTGCGGATGGGCCCATATTCCTGGCCGCTCAAGCAACGAATCTTAGGTGATGAGGGCCACCTGTCTAACGAAGAGGGCGCTGATGCCTTAATGGACGTGATCGGTCCGCGGACAAAGGAGATTTTCCTCGGCCACCGCAGTCAGCACAATAACATGCGCTCCTTGGCCCACCTGACCGTGGCCAGTCTGATGGAGCAGCACGACTTTGGAGTTGATCATGACTTTCAGTTGCATGATGCTGAACCAACGACGCCTAGCGAACTTCTGACCCTATGAAAATTAAACAATTGATACATTAAATTCAATCAATCTTCATAATTAGTTCGTATTGTGAAGATAAAAAGACTGGAGGAATTGGAATGAGAAATAGTGATCAGGAAGGGCCACACCGGTCCAACCGTTTTTGGTTTAAAGTTGCCGGCGTGGGTCTGCTTGCCGGCCTGATCGGCGGTGGGGTTGCCGTCGGGGTCGGCAGCGCGATTCAGCACCATGAGGCCGTCGTCAGCACCCGGGTACCGAGCGGCTCGAACAAGTCTGGCGGTACCAAGGTTAACAAGAATAAGGCCGACTTGAATGGGGAAGCAACTAAAGCTTACAACTCCGTTCAGGAAGCCGTCGTCAGCGTGATCAATAAGCAAAACGTCCAGCAGAACAACGGGATCATGGGGATGTTTGGTTCCACCAGTCAGGACGGCAGCTCTTCAAGTTCCAGCGGCAAGTTGGAGACGGCCAGTGAAGGTTCCGGGGTGATCTACAAGAAGAGCGGCAACACCGCCTACATTGTTACTAATAACCACGTGGTCAAGGGTTCCAGCGCCCTGCAGGTAATCATGAGCAACGGGAAGAAAGTCAATGCCCAATTGGTCGGTACGGATTCCGCCACCGACCTGGCCGTCCTGAAGATCAATGCCGCCAACGTCACCACGGTAGCTCAGTTTGGGAACTCCAACTCAATTACCGCGGGTCAGGATGTCTTGGCGATTGGCTCCCCAATGGGCAGTGAGTATGCTAACACCGTCACGAAGGGGATCGTTTCAGCTAAGAACCGGACCCTGAAGGCCGGCACGGACGGTACTCTGACTTCGGTTATCCAGACCGACGCAGCGATCAACGCCGGGAATTCTGGTGGACCGCTGATCAACCTGGCCGGTCAGGTGATCGGGATCAATTCGATGAAGCTGTCCTCGGACAACGAGGGTTCCTCAGTTGAGGGGATGGGCTTTGCCATTCCAAGCAATGAGGTCGTTTCGATCATCAACCAGCTGATCAAGAACGGGAAAATTGAGCGGCCCGCTTTAGGGATCGGGATGGTCGACTTAAGCAACGTCACCACCGACCAGCAGCAATCTGTTTTGAAACTGCCATCAAGTGTTACCAAAGGGGTGGTAGTGATGCAGGTTAACAGCGGTTCTGCAGCCGCTAGTGCTGGTCTTAAGCAGTATGACGTGATTACCCAGCTGGGTGATAAGAAGATTACCAACGCCAGCACGCTGAAGGCGGCCCTGTACAAGTACAAGGTCGGTGATAGCGCCAAGATTACTTATTACCGCAACGGTAAACAACAGACAACGACTATCCACCTGACCAAGGCGGCTACGGATAGTGACAGTCAGTCTAATCAAGACGATGGCCAATAATGTAAAACTAGTCCGAGCGTTTTCGTCTCGGGCTTTTTGGTTGGCCGGGTGGTAAAATGCAACTATGAGAGAAATGAAGGGGTGGTAAGAAATGAATAATCCGCAGTTTAAGTACCCAGACACCAAGGCCTATGAGTTCGTGGTAAATCGTCTCCAGGAGCGTGGCGTTCAGCTATCCGACCTGGTCGACATTATTTACCAGAGCCAGAAGGCCTTTGAACCGACGCTGACGGTGGAGCGCTGTCAGGAATACCTGACGGATGCCCTCCACAAGCGGGAGCTGCTCAATAATGCCATGGTGATGCTGGAACTGGACCGGCTGACGGAGGCCGGGCAGGTTGCCGAGCCGCTGTCGAGCATCATCAAGAACGACGTGGGTGTCTTTGGGGTCGATGAAACCTTGGCCTTGCAGATTGCCAACATCTACGGCACGATCGGCACCACCAACTTTGGCTACTTCGATCGAGTCAAGAAGGGGATCATTGCGCGCTACGACACTGCCGACAACCACGTCAACACCTTCATCGATGACCTCTTAGCGGCGATTGTTGCGGCCGTTTGTGGGAAGATTGCCCACCAGTACGCCTGAGTAAAAGGTCTTATCGGGAAATAATCCGAACAATATTAGGGGAGAATATCAAGAAAGTTTACCAAGCCACGAGACGTTGCTTAATTAGCACGTTTCGTGGTATTTTTGGTTGGAAATTGACGAAAAATTACCTAAAATAGTGGTTGTGGATAAGTCCGTGGATAAATCGACGAAGGCAGGACGACTTTTAACAAATGCCTTTACAAAGGCAAAAGTCAAAGTTGAAAAGTTATCCACAGGCATTATAAAAAGATGTTGATAAGTGGAATTTTAGAAATTACAACTGACGAAACCCCTTGCTTAACGGGCGATTAACTGACGGCGTGCCGAACGGTTGTTTTTGTGGAAAACTTCTTTTTCAGAAAGGGCTTTCGACTGTCTTTTTTGGCCGAACATTCCGTTGCTGTGAATCAAAAGTTATGCACCTGTGGATAAGTGTGTGGATAAAGTGTGGAAAGCGGTGGATTAGTGTGAATATCAAAATTATCGGTGTTGGAAAACTCAAGGAAAAGTATTTTAAGGCGGGAATTGCCGAGTATGGGAAACGACTTGGCCGTTTTTGTAAATTTCAAATTGTCGAAGTTCCGGATGAAAAGGCGCCTGAATCGTTAAGCCAGGCCGAAATGGATGAGGTGATGGCCAAAGAAGGCGAGCGGATCCTGGCAAAAATTAAGGACCGGGAGTATGTTTTTGCCCTGGCGATCAAGGGGAAGGAACGGACGTCTGAAGAGTTTGCTAAGGAGATTAATCGCCTGGCGACCTATGGGCACAGCGACATTACCTTTGTTATCGGTGGCTCTTTAGGGCTCAGTCCGGCCGTCTTAAAGCGAGCCGATACTCAGATCTCGTTTGGTCGTTTCACCCTGCCCCACCAACTGATGCGGTTGGTTTTATCTGAACAAATTTATCGGGCCTTCACAATTATTAACGGGCTGCCCTACCACAAGTAATTGTGAACTGAATAAAATGAGAATAGTCTTGTGAATTTAACGACGATCACCTCTAATCGGCTGGTCGTTTTTAGTTTGCGAAAACGGTTGCGAGGCAATTGTGACAATTGAGTGATACAAATGATAAAAAATGCTCAATTTAGCACAGAATTATACATTTTTGCTTGAAAATGATGGCAAATTATGCAACCATAGAAACCGTATTCAAATGCCAAGAGGAGGCTATATTTAATATGAATAGACAATTTGATTTCTTAATGCCAAGCGTTAACTTCTTTGGCCCCGGTGTTATCGCCAAGATCGGTGACCGTGCCAAGATGCTCAACATGCACAAGCCACTGATCGTTACCCAGGAAAGCTTGGAAAAGATTGAGAACGGTCCAGTCGTTCAAACCCGTCAATCACTGGAAAAGGCTGGCGTTGACTACGCTATCTTTAACGGTGTTGAACCTAACCCAAAGATTCGTAACATCAAGGCTGGTAAGAAGATGTACGAAGAAGAAAAGTGTGACTCCATCATCACTGTCGGTGGGGGTTCCGCTCACGACTGTGGTAAGGGAATTGGGATCATTCTGACCAACGGTGATGACATCACCAAGCTGGCTGGGATCGAAACGCTGGACAAGCCACTGCCGCCTCTGATGGCCGTTAACACGACTGCCGGGACTGGTTCTGAACTGACCCGTCACGCCGTTATCACGAACGAAGAAGACCACCTCAAGTTCGTTGTTGTTTCTTGGCGGAACATTCCATTGGTATCCTTCAACGATCCAATGCTGATGCTCGGTGTTCCACAATCAGTTACTGCCGCTACTGGTTGTGATGCCTTCGTTCAGGCCATCGAACCATATGTTTCCGTTGACCACAACCCAATCACGGACAGTCAATGTAAGGAAGCTATCCAACTGATCCAAGAAGCTCTGCCAGAAGCTGTTGCCAATGGTCAGAACGTTGAAGCCCGGACCAAGATGGTTGAAGCCGAAATGCTTGCCGGCATGGCCTTCAACAACGCTAACCTGGGTTACGTTCACGCCATGGCTCACCAGCTGGGTGGTCAATACGACGCTCCTCACGGTGTCTGCTGTGCACTGCTGCTGACCACGGTTGAAGAGTACAACCTGATCGCTTGCCCAGACCGGTTCGCTGAATTGGCTGAAATCATGGGCTACGACACGACTGGTCTGACGACGATGCAGGCTGCTCGCAAGTCCATCGAAGGCATGCGTGAAATGTGCAAGGCCGTTGGTATTCCAGCTTCTATCAAGGAAATTGGTGCTAAGCCAGAAGACTTCCCATTGATGGCTGAAAATGCCCTCAAGGATGGGAATGCCTTCTCCAACCCACGGAAGGGTACGAAGCAAGAAATCATCGACCTTTACCAAAAGGCATACGATGGTATTTACTAAAATTAAATTAAGTGTGGGCATGGCTAAGGCAGCTTAGCCAAAAGAACGGCCGGTCAAAATGAATCGCTCATTTTGACCGGCCGTTTGCTATAATTAGGATATTAAACTTTGCGAAAGAAGGAACTGCCTGTGGCCAAGTCCACCCGGAATAAGACGATTGATTTTTCACTAGACGAGGCACCGGCCGGGGTCTTGGAACAGCTTCGAACAAGCGCTGACGATTTGGGGACGCTTGCACTAGCTAGTGACCAGACAATTGTCGGAGACTCCTTTGTGGTCTTGCCTGAACTGCCGGAGCACTGCGCCAACCTGGCCCTGGTTGATCCGCCCTACAATCTTAACAAGCATTATGACGGGCTAACCTTCAAGAAGATGCATCCAACTAGCTATCAAGAATTTACCCAGCACTGGATTAATTGTCTCCTGCCTAAATTGACGCCGAACGCCACCGTCTACGTCTTTGCCGATTGGGCAACCAGCATGACCCTGGCCCCAATCCTGGCGCAAAACTTTACGATCAAGAACCGGATCACCTGGCAGCGTGAGAAGGGACGGGGATCGAAGCGCAATTGGAAGAACGGGATGGAGGACATCTGGTACTTGGTCGTTGACTCCAAGCATTATACTTTCAACGTCGATGCGGTTAAGCAACGACGTCAGGTGATTGCCCCCTACCGGGAAAATGGGAAGGCCAAGGACTGGCAGGAGACCGCCCAGGGCCGCTTTCGGGACACGATGCCGTCGAATTTTTGGGATGATATTTCGATCCCCTATTGGTCGATGCCGGAAAATACTGGCCACCCGACCCAGAAGCCGGAAAAGCTGCTTGCCAAGTTAATCCTGGCGAGCTCGAATCCCGGCGACCTGGTCCTTGATCCCTTCGCCGGGTCCGGTTCCAGTTTGGTAACCGCTAAGAAATTAGGTCGCCACTACCTCGGGGTTGAGCAGAGTAAACTTTATGCGGCCTGGGGAGCGTACCGACTCCTGCAGGCGGATAGCGATAAATTCATCCAGGGCTATACCGACGGCGTTTTCTGGGAACGCAACACCGGGAAGCTCCAGCGGCGGAAACGACGAGAACAAAGAAAATAAATGGGACGAGCTACTGATCATTCAGTACTCGTCCCATTTATTTATTCTTTAACGAAACCATCCGCCACAAATTTGGTACCGAATGCTAGGGTGTTTTCAACTGGGCACTTGCGGGCCACGTCGGCGAGAAATTGTTTGATGTCCTCATCGGATTCGGAGCTACGCAAGTGCGGCTGGTAGCGGATCTCGGTGAACTTGTAGCGATTGTCGTCATCTGTCACGTCCTCGCGTCCAAGATCGCCTTCGATGTCAACCCAGAAGGCCTGAAGATCGAAGTGCCGCTTGCGGGCGAGTTCCGTTGCCGTGATAGCCTGGCAGGCGCCGAACGAGGTCAGCAGGATCTCGACCGGATTCATCCCCGTGTTGGTACTGCCAGGCTCGTCGAAGGTGATCTCAAAGCCACGGGCGGTTCCGGAAACTTGCATTCCCGTGGTGGTCTTGGTGGCCTTTACTTTATAGGTACTCATAGAAAACGCTCCCTTGTTTTTTCTTCAGTGTAGCTGAAGGGGCAGGGGAGCGTCAATTTTAATGCCTAGGTGGCTATTCGGTTTTGATCTCTTGAAAAACCACCGGAACCTTATTAGCCAGGTTATCGCGAACTGGGCAGGTGTTTTCCATGAATTCAACGAACTTCTTGGCTTCGGCCTTAGAGTTTGGTGTCCGGAAGTGAACCGTCATGTGAATGGCGTCCAGCCCCGGCCGTGAAGAATCTGCTTCCTTTTGTCCTTCGAGGGTGATGTAAGAGGAGCTGTAGTCGAAGTGCTGCTTGCGCTTGAAGGTCCCGGCAACGATTGATTCACAGGCGCCAAGGGAGGCCAAGATTGCTTCCTCTGGCTTCATTCCCAGCTCGTAGCCGTTGTCACGATTCGTCAGATCAAAGTTGATCGTAAAGTCACGCACCTGGGCCTGGTAGATGTTTGGCGTGTCCGTGCTGGTGATCGTTGCTTGATATGTTGATATTGCCATAATTGATTAACCCCCGTTCGTTAATCCAAAACCACGCCGTCAACGACGATGTTAATGCCGTTGGTCAGGTTGTCGAGAATTGGTGCCTCCTGCTTGACCGCTTCAACGAATTGCTGGCAATCGGCTTGGGAAGCAGCGGTCTTAAAAGTCATTGCCACACGAATTTCTTGGAAGCCGTTCCGGATGTCGGGATCGCCCATGAAGCCACGGGGATCCAAGTCACCTTCGAGCTTGATTGTCAGCTGATCGTAGTGGAAGCCCTTTTCCGGAGCCAGCTTGGCCGCGGTGGCCTCTAGGGATGCTCCCAGGGTGCTCAATTCGAGCTCGACCGGATTCATTCCGGTGTTAGCGCCACCGCCATTCTTGGGTTCATCAATTGTGTAGTGGTTGCCGCGAGAGTGGGCATCGACCTGGAGCTTTGTTGCGGTCTTACGGGTAGTTGTCTGATATCTCTTCATCGTATTATTTCCCCTTTATTTAGAACCTATAAGCGCTTACACCATCATTATATGAAATCAGCCTTTAAAGTCGATAGTTAACTAACTAATTATTCTACTGGGTGGTATAATCCTAAATAAGAGCAATCGCAGAAGGGAGGAGAAAATGATGCAAAAGGTATTTGACCTTGAGACCTGCATCATGTGCATTACAAGCCAGAGCAGCCGGATGTTTGGCGATGCTCTGGACAAGGAGCTACAGAAGACCAATATCAACCGCAACATTTGGCTGGCGCTGTACTACATTGACCATCATGGATCAATCAATCAAAAGGCGCTGGCGGATCAGATCGGGATTACCGGGGCCAGCATGACCAAAATCATTCAGAAAATGACGGCGGAAGATTTGGTGACGGTTCGGCAGAGCAAGGAAGACAAACGTCAAAAGGACGTCAGCCTGACCGCGACGGGGCAAAAGCAGCTGATGGCGATCATTCCCCTGGTGCAGAAATTCCAGGCGGAGATGACCGCGGGAATTAGCCAGCAGGAGCTCGACACGGTTGCTACGGTCATGGCAAAGATGCGGCTGAATGCCCAAAAAATTCAGGAAAATTAAAATAATCCGCAGAAGATTTGTCATTTCTGCGGATTATTTTTTATTGATTGCTAGTTAGTAATTATTTCACCTCGTGTGGCGACTGTTTGCCGACCAGGACCAACAGGACGTCGTTGAGGGAGATGTCGACCATGTTCTTAACGGCCAGGTTGGTGAAGAAGGCGATGTGCGGGGTCAGGATGACGTTGTCCATGTCATGGAGCGCCTGAATCTGGGGCACGTCGGCCAAGCCGGTCTTGCTGCGGTCGGTTTGAATAACCGCCGTTTCACCCTCGAAGGTGTCCAGTGCAGCGGCCGCGATAGTGCCGGCTTTCAGCGCCGCGATCAGGTCGGCTGTCTTAACGACTGGCCCCCGACTGGCGTTGACCAGGCCCGCCGTTGGCTTCATCAATTGAAAGTCAGCGGCCGTCATCAGCCCGATAGAGGTCGGGTTGAGGTCGACGTGGAGACTGATCACGTCAGCGCGCTTAAGCAGGTCCTTCTTGGTAGTGTATTCCACAACTTCTTTCATCTCGTCCCGCGGCTTGGTGTCATAGCCAAGGACGGTCGCCCCAAGGTCCTTGAGCAGTCGTGCCAAGGTGCCACCGATCCGCCCGACCCCGATGATGCCGATTGTGGCGGTATGAATCTCGAGTGCCTGCTCGTCACTGAACCAGCGGAAGTCGCCCCGGGCAACCTGGGCGTCGAAGCGGTAGGACTTGCGCAGAAGCCGGAAGATCTGCATCAGGGCGTGCTCGGCAACGCTGCGGGGCGAGTAGGCGGGGACGTTGGTGACGGTTAGTCCATGTTCGTGGGCGGCTTCGATGTCGACCATGTCAAAGCCGGCGGTCCGGGTGGCAATCTGCTTGAGACCGTTGGCGGCCAGCTTGGCGTAGACGCTCGGGTCAACCTTGCTCCGTTGCTGGATCACCAGCCCATCGACGTCTGCGGTCAGGTCCACCGCGTCGTCGATCAGCTTGGGGGTGGTTTCAATCTCGATCCCGTGTTCCTTGGCAAATTCCTTAATCGCCGGTTGCTCATCGTCCCGGACGCTGGTCATTAAAATCTTGGTCATGCTTATTTACGCCTCCACAAAATTCTTGATTCGTTCAACCGCCGTCTTGATGTTGTCCAGACTAGTGGCGTAGCTGATCCGCAGGTGTCCCTGACCGCCGGCACCAAAGTAGGAACCGGGGATGACGGCCACTTTGCCTTCGTTGGCGAGGTCGGTCGCAAACTTGATGTCGTCCTTGCCGAACTTCTCCGGCAGTTTGGCGAAGACGTAGAAGGCCCCGTTTGGCGTGGTGATGGTGAAACCGAGCTTGCGCAGGGCGTCCACCAGGAAGTCCCGCCGCTCCTTGTAGGCGGCCTTCATCTTGAAGGTCGCTTCCTTGCCGGCTTCCGTGGCAAAGGCGGCCGTGGCGGCGGCCATGGCCGGATCGGAAGCGGCGGTCACCATCATCGCGTGGGTAGCGCTGACCGGGCCCATCAATTCCTTGGGGCCGGCGATGAAACCGATCCGGTAGCCGGTCATGGCGTGAGACTTGGAAGCCCCATTGAGGACTAGCGTCTGGTCGGGGATGAATTCGGCAATCGAGGTGTGGGTGCCGTCGTAGACCAGCTCGGAGTAGATTTCGTCGGCGATCACAACCAGGTCGGTGTCCTTGACGGTGTCGGCGAGTGCTTTAACCTGGTCACGGGTGTAGGTGACGCCGGTCGGGTTGGATGGGTAGTTGAGAACCAGGGCCTTGGCAGCTGGATGATCAGCGAGTGCCTGCTTGAGTCGCTCCGGAGTCAGGACGAAATCGTCCGCACTGGTGTCAATCTCGATGGCATTGCTGCCGAGCGGGGTGGTGATGGCGCTGTAGAGCGGGAAGGTCGGGGTGGCGACCAAGACATCGTCGCCGGGGTTGGTGACCGTTGCCAGGCTGGCGTAGATCCCCTCGGTGGCCCCGATTGTAACGGCGATTTCACTGTCAGGGTCGTAGTCCAAGTCGTAGCGGTCCTTCATGAAGTGGGCAATCGCCTTCCGCAGTTCAACTGTTCCGTTGCCAGGTGCGTAATGAGAGTCGTTATCCTCAATGCTCTTAATGGCGGCCTCCTTCATGGGTTCGGGGACGTTGAAGTCGGGTTCACCGAGGGTCAGTTTGACGATTCCCGGAATAGTGCTGGCTTTGTAGTCAAATGCCCGGATGCCGACCGGCTTGAGGCGGGCAAAGTTCTTGTTAATGTTTTTCATAATCGCGGGTTTAGTAGTTGGCATAAATTAATTCCTCCTTAAAAGACAAAGAGCCCGAACGCTGAATCGCTTCAGTATCCGGACCCTTCATCAGATTGGAATGAGTATATAAAGAAGGCTTCCGGATACTTGGGGCTTACCCGGAAGGCACAATGATAGATCACTGCTGGCTAGCGGATAAGGACTTGCTAAACCAGTAGTCATACGCATGCTTCAGTTGGTGCAGTGCGTTCTCCATCATTGGCGACCTCCTTTGATTAACTGATTGGCTCTTATTTTAATCGTTTTCTAATAAAAGTCAACTATTAAATTAAAAAACACTGAGCAATCGTCAAAGGAGCCTGCCGAAAAAAGTCAAAAAATATTTCACTTTTTTGGTATATTACACTTGTATTATATCACTGATGTGGTATAATAATAACTGTAAAGGAAGTGAATAGCGATGCGGATCGATATCAAGCGTTACTTGGAGGTGCACAATCTGACAATCTACCAGGTATCGAAACGTTCCGGCTATGGCTACACGACTTTACACAAATCCTTTAACAAACCGCAATCGAGTTCCACATCGCTTAATTTACGCGATCTGGATGCACTGGCCCGTGCCCAGCACATGGCCATGTGGGAGGTGTTGCGTGAACTTGAAACGCACTATCTGGAACAAGATCGTGATGAGTCGTTGTAGCCACGGCTTTTAATTCTGACTACAAAATAAAAAATTATTAGGGAGGTACTGCATAATGGCTCAAAATCCAATGGATCCATTTAACAGCGATATGAATGACATCTTTAACCAATTAATGGGTGGCATGAACGGTTACAATTCTGAGAACCGGCGCTACATGATTAACGGACGTGAAGTTACACCAGAAGAGTTTGCCCAGTATCGGCGGACCGGTCAGCTGCCTGGTGGTGCAGCACCACAGGCACACCAACCAGGTCAACAGGCGGGTAACGGTAAGGACAGCGTTTTGCAAAAGCTCGGCCGGAATCTGACTGAAGAGGCCCGGCAAGGCAAGCTTGACCCAGTAATTGGTCGGAACAAAGAAATTCAAGAAACCGCCGAAATTTTAAGTCGGCGCACGAAGAACAACCCCGTTCTAGTTGGGGACGCCGGTGTTGGTAAGACGGCCGTTGTCGAAGGTCTGGCTCAGGCAATCGTCAACGGTGATGTCCCGGCACCAATTAAGGATAAGGAAATCATCAGCATTGATATTTCCGGCCTGGAAGCCGGCACCCAATACCGGGGCAGCTTCGAAGAAAACATGCAAAAACTGATCGATGAAGTCAAGAAGGCCGGGAACGTCATCCTGTTCTTCGACGAAATTCACCAGATCATTGGTGCCGGGTCAACCGGCTCCGACAGTGGCTCCAAGGGGATGGCCGACATCATCAAGCCAGCCCTGTCACGGGGTGAAATTACCGTGATCGGTGCCACGACTCAGGACGAGTACAGAAACACCATCATGAAGGACGCTGCTTTGGCACGGCGGTTTAACCCAGTCACGGTTAACGCCCCAAGCAAGGCTGCCACGCTGGAAATTCTGAAGGGCATTCGGAGCTTGTACGAACGCCACCACAATGTCAAATTGCCTGACGACGTTTTGAAGGCGGCCGTGGACTACTCCGTTCAGTACATGCCGCAGCGGTCCCTGCCGGACAAGGCGATTGACCTGGTCGACATGACGGCTGCACACCTGGCAGCTAAGCACCCGGCTCACGATGCAAAGCAGATTGAGGCCGAAATCGAGTCCGAGACGAAGAAGCAAAAGGAAGCAGCGAAGAAGGAAGACTATAAGGCTGCCCAGGCTGCCAAGGACAAGATTGCTGACTTAAAGAAGCAGCTGAGCCAGAATTCCGAGGACGAGAAGGTCACTGCAACACCAGCCGATGTTGCCAATGCCGTTGAACAGATGACGGGCATTCCGGTTTCCAAGATCGGGGCTTCCGACGTTGAGCGGCTGAAAGACATGGACAAGCGACTGGAAGGCAAGGTCATCGGCCAGGACGAAGCTGTTGAGGCCGTTGCCCGGGCCATCCGGCGGAACCGGGCCGGCTTTGACGAGGGCGACCAGCCAATCGGCTCCTTCCTCTTCGTCGGACCAACCGGTGTCGGGAAGACCGAGCTGGCTAAGCAGTTGGCCCTCGACATGTTCGGTTCCAAGAACGACCTGATCCGGCTCGACATGTCCGAATACTCAGACCGGACCGCCGTTTCCAAGCTGATCGGTGCCACTGCCGGTTACGTTGGCTACGATGACAACTCCAACACCCTGACGGAAAAGGTACGTCGGCACCCATACTCCATCATCTTGCTGGATGAAATCGAAAAGGCCAACCCACAGGTCATCACGCTCCTGTTGCAAGTGCTCGACGATGGTCGGCTGACTGACGGTCAGGGGAACACCATTGACTTCAAGAACACGATCATCATTGCCACTTCCAACGCGGGCTACTCCAATGATGCGCCAATCAAGCTCGGGGATGAAAAGGACGAGGAAGACTTGATCAAGAAGTTGACCAACTACTTCCGTCCAGAATTCCTCAACCGGTTCAACGCCATCGTTGAGTTCCACAGCCTGACCAAGGAAGACCTCCAGAAGATCGTTGACCTGATGCTGGCAGACGTTAACAAGACCCTGGCTAAGAAGGACATGGACGTCAAGGTAACGCCAACGGCCAAGAAGTTCCTGATTGACTCGGGTTACGACAAGGCCATGGGTGCCCGTCCGCTTCGTCGGGTGATCGAACGGGAAATCCGTGACAAGGTCACTGACTACTACCTGGATCACCTCGATGCCAAGCACCTGGTTGCCCAGATGCAGGACGGCAAGCTGGTCGTGGTCGATGCCAAGGACGCCGTTGACGATGACAGCAAGGAATACACACCAAAGGATGATAAGGAAGACTAATATCATCTAGTGGACTAAAAAACAGCAAAAAGCTGGTCGATTGCGACCGGCTTTTTGCTGTTTTAAAGGTGATTTTGATCGATGAGCGGCTTCATAAAGTCGTTGGTGACGTGGGTGAGCCGCGGTGCTTTCCTTTCTAGGTTGAGCTCAAAGGCGATCCGGTGGGTGTCGATCTGATCGGGCACTTCGACGGTTCCCCGCGCGACAAAACCGAAACTCTTGGCGAGTCCCTGCATGGCCTGATTTTGTTCATGAGTGTCGAGCCGGAAGTTAGTGATATCCATGCTCAGCCCGACCGTCAACAAGTTGGAAAAGAGCAGCTTGCCCAGGTGCTGCCCCCGGAAGCGATCGCTGATGGCAACCCGGTGGAAGGTGGCGTAAGGTTGAATTGGCTGGGCCCAGCTGCCGTTTTTGATGACCCGGTAGCTCGGTTCCGGAGTGGTTAGGATGGCGGTGTAGCCGGCCAGCTCCTGATTGATGACCAGGACCCAGCCAATTTCCCGGGAAATATCTTCGGTGATCATCGTCAGATTGGGATGGCCGTCCTGCCACTGGTGACCGCCGTCCCGCTTGATGGCGGCCTTGGCCTCGGCAATAATTTGCATGATGGCGGGGCGATCGGCCAGGGTGGCACGGCGGAGATAGACTTGCTGCATAATTCAGGTCTCCTTTGCATTTTTATGTCTAAAATAACACAAATTGCCGGTCTTGCTGCTACTAGATTGCCGGTTCGTGCGTTAAAATAGAAGCATGACTACAGAAAAAAGGAGGGGACTGCGATGGCGTTAACCTGGGCGATTGTGCGCTGGATCTTGCTATTAATCATCGTTTTAAACGAGGTTTTGGCAATCTATACTGTTTTTCGTGAAAAGCGGGACATTGCCGCCACCTGGGCCTGGCTGCTGGTGTTGACTTTGATTCCGGTGCTGGGCTTCATTCTCTACGCCTTCCTCGGTCGAAAGCTGCCCCACCGGCGGTTGAACCTGATGAAGACGCAGACCCAGCTGAAGCTGCAGGAGGCAATTGACCGCCAAAAACAGCAGTTTATCAACATGCCTAAGCCGCGTCACCAGGTCACCCAGATCTACCGACGAACGATCATGCTCTTTCAAAACATTGACGATTCGTTTTTGAGCCGCCATAACCATGTCGAGATTTTCACGACGGGAAACGATCTTTTTCAACGGATGTTTGACGAAATCGCTGCCGCCACGAAGAGCATTCACATCGAGTTCTACTCCATTTATAACGACCGGATTGGCAACCAGCTGCGGACCCTTTTAGAGCGGAAGGCCAGCGAAGGCGTCGAGGTCCGGGTGCTGTACGATTCCTGGGGGTCAATGGGGGTTCATCCGAGCTTCTATGACGGCCTGCGAGAACAGGGGGGCTTTGCGGAGCCATTCCTCTTATCGCGCAGCAACCTCTTTGACTTTCGGTTGAACTACCGGGATCACCGGAAGATCGTAGTGCTTGATGGCAAGATTGGCTACGTCGGTGGTTTCAACGTCGGCGACCAGTACCTGGGGCGTTTCGAGAAGTTTGGCAACTGGCGGGATACCCACCTGCGCATCGTTGGCGGCGGGGTTTATGGCCTGCAGCGACGGTTCATCAGTGACTGGAATGCCTCGGCTGCCAAACCAGAAGAGAAGTTGGAGCACTACCGCAGCTACTTTCCAGAGATTAAGGTGCGCCACGGCAGCACGGCCCTGCAGGTAGTTACCAACGGACCCGAATCGGAGATGGAGAAGATCAAGTTGGGGTATCTGCGGCTAATTAACGCTGCTCAGGATCATATCTGGATTCAAACGCCCTACCTGATCCCAGACGATAGCGTCCTTGATGCCTTGCGGGTCGCCGCCCATTCCGGCGTTGATGTTCGGATCATGATCCCTTGCAAGCCGGACCACCCCTTTGTTTATCGGGCCACGCAGTACTATGCGCACGCCTTGGCGGGGGAAGGGGTAACCATCTATACCTACCAGAACGGCTTTCTGCATGCGAAGACAATGACGGTGGATGGCCGGATGGCTTCCGTCGGTTCGGCCAACATGGACATTCGCAGCTTCAAGCTCAACTTCGAAATCAACACCTTCATCTATGACGCCGTGACTACCGACCAGCTCGAACAGATCTTTGTCAACGATATCCGGGACTGCCGGGTGATGACGAGCGAACGCTTTGACCAGCAATCCCGTTGGCTGCACTTCAAGCAGCGCTTTTCACGGCTATTGTCACCGATTTTATAAGGCTGGAGAGATTGCTCCGGCTTTTTTTGTTCGGTTGCCAGAACATTTGTTCGTATGATAGAATTGATTTATCAATCATCAGTGAAAGGACGCGACGAAATGGGGAGCCTAGGATTTGTTTTGGGAACGGCCGCCGTTGATCACCAGCAGGTCTTGATCGATCAGCTGGTCGATCAATTGCGGACCGCACCGATAGAGGATACTTTTTTCTATATTGTGCCGAATCACATTAAATTTGAGACTGAAATCCACGTCTTAGAGGGCTTGCGCGCACGCCAGGGAAAAACGGATCAGGAACGGTTTGCAGCTAATCGTGTCCAGGTCCTTTCCTTCAGTCGGCTGGCCTGGTACCTTCTCCGCGACACGCCGCTCTTTCGCCGCACCCGTCTGTCTAAGGTCGGTATGGCAATGCTGACAACCAAAATCCTCCAGGAACACCGGGATGAATTGAGCCTTTACGCCAGCGAAATTCGCCAGGCCGGCTTTGTCCAAAAGCTGACGGACCAATTAGAAGAGCTGCAAGCCGCCAATATTACGGCGGATGATTTTGCCACGATTGTCCAGCGAGCTGGGGCAGATCCGGCGATCAAGGCCAATCCCGCCTGGCTGGCCAAGATGCATGACGTAGCCCTGATTTACCGCACCTATGAGGAACGCCTGCAGAAACATTTCCTGGGAAATAATGAACTCTACCAACAGCTGGCCCAGTACTTCTACCAGGAGTCGGCCAGTCAACACATGCACTTTTTCATCGATCGCTTTGCCCAGTTCACGGCCGGGGAGCAGCAGATCGTTGATGCTATCGTGCTCAACGCCGCGACGACCACTGTTTCACTGACTCTGGACCGGGGCTATCCCGACCAGCGCCATCCGTCTCCTTTTGAGCTGCCGGGAAAGAACGATCTTTTCTATAATTCGGCGATGCAGTACCACCGCTTATGGAAATTTGCCCAGGCCCACCCGCAGGATGTTCGTCTGCTGGACAACGTGGTTTATGCGCAGCGCCCGCGAGTGAGTACGGACTTGCAGGAGTTTGACCACTTCTTCCGCCGGTACGCCGCCGAGCCGATCGACCTCAGTGCTGGCCACCCGCTCGTCGTGACCGACAGCATCCAGGTTCAATCGGTTCCCAACCGGCTGGCCGAATTGGAGAACGTGGCGACCCAGATCCACCAGCTTGTTGCCACCGGCCACTACCGCTACCGGGACTTTCTGGTGCTTAGCCGGCACTTGGATGGCTACCAGACGATGATTGCTCCCGTCTTCCATGCTCATCAGATTCCGTTCTTTAACGATCACGAGCGGCGGATGGATAATCACCCGCTGGTCGTCTTGCTAGCAACCCTGTTCAAGATCCCGCTTCACGGCTACAAGACGGCCGACATCATTCAGTTGCTTAAGACCTGGCTGCTCTTGCCGCCGGCTGTCGACCAGGCCCAGCTGACCGAAGCAGTGTTTACGACCGAGAATTGGTGCCTAAAGCAGGCAATTGAGGGTAAGCACGCCTGGACGACGCGGGACCCGCAGGAGATTGCCGAATTGTGGCAGGTCAAGGGAACCGACACGACGGCACCAAACTACCAAAATTCTCGTCAAAAACGGGTCAATGATCAGCTAAGCCTGATTCGCAATTTTGTGGGCCAGACCCTAGTTCCGTTCTTCGATGACTTAAAGCGGGTCCAGACCGGTCGGGAATTGGCGACCAAGCTCTACCAATTCTTGGCGAATAACGGCGTGACCGACCGCCTTCACGATTGGCAGCAATACCAGGTCGACCAGACCGGCGACCTCGACCTTGCCCGTCAGCCTCAACAGGTCTGGGCGACCTTCTGTCAGATTCTGCAGGAATACGTGACGATCCTTGGTGATGCTCAGGTGGGGGACTCCAGTCGCGAGAAATTGCTGACAAACTTCAATGATCTTCTCCAGGCCGGGTTTGCCGCGGCCCAGTACTCCCAGATTCCCGCTACCCTGGACCAGGTCGTGATTTCGGAAACCGGGATCGTCCAAAGTCAGAGTCGCCGCCTGGTCTTCGTGATCGGGGCCACGGACGACGTTATGCCGGAGGTTCACGATGACGAGGGCCTGCTGACGGATAACGACAAGGATATTCTGAGCCAGTACCTCGACCAGGACTATCAATATCTGCCCGCTACCAGCAGTGATCAGTTGGCCGACGAGCCGTTCCTTCACTACCAGGGCTTCATGGCGGCGCAAGAGCGGTTGGTCCTTTCCGCGCCGCAATTTGGTGATGAGGATAAGGAGTTGCAGATGTCACCGTACCTCCGGGATCTTGCCACCTACTTCCAAATGCGAATTGACGTCGTTCCGCTGGCCACCAGTCCGGTCGGTCAGCAGTCCGCTGCGCGCTTTGTCAGCACGCCGCTGGCGACCACCAGCCAGTTGATCCAGGTGATGCGCCAGCTCGATGACGACCAGGGGATCCAAGGCGGGCACCGTCCACAGCTGCCGCGTGGCTGGCGCCAGGTTGCGGCGGTCTTGAACCAGCTTGCCAAGCAGGACCAGGACCTGGCGGAGCGCTTTGCAGTAATCCATCGTGGTTTTGCCTACCATAACCAGACGAAAAACATCAGCACCGAGATGGCACAGGTGCTCTATCTGCATACGGCTGAAGACAGCGATGAACAGATCCTCTATGCCTCGATTTCGCAGCTCCAGGATTTCTACATTAACCAGTACGAATACTTCCTGAAGTACGGCCTGCGATTGAAGAAACGGGACGAATTGGCGATGTCTACCGACCGGATCGGGACCTACTTTCACCGGGCAATGGAAGTCTTTGTCAACCTGGTTCGGCAATCTGACTTCAGTTTTGCGGATCTCAGTCGGGCCGATCACCAGGACGCCCTGAATCGCTTTATCGGGCAGGCACTGGACGCGGCCGATCAGCTCCAGCCGGAACTGCTGCGGCTGGTGGGAGCCTCGGCTCAGGCGCGCTTTCAGTACCAGCAGCTCACCACGATTGTCAAAACAATGCTGAAGACGCTCTGCCAGCAGGCAGCCAACGCTCACTTTGTTCCCCGGGCGACTGAGGTTCAGTTCGGACGGATTGGCGGTCAGGACAAGGCGGAATTTGCGGCACTTGACTACCCGCTCGACTCCCGGAATCACATCCATCTGCGGGGCCGGATCGACCGGGTGGACCAGATTAACGTTGGTGACGAGAAGTACCTGACGGTGGTGGATTACAAGTCTGGGGACCGCACCTTTGACCTCACGGCGGCCTACTATGGGATCTCCCTCCAGCTTTTGACCTACCTGAGCGGGCTCTCGGCCAACCTCCAGAAACTCGGCCTGGAGTCGGCCGACCTTGCCGGCGCACTTTACCTGCACCTGAATAATCCAACGATTAAGGCGAGTGAGCTTGCGAACGTGGCCCCGTTACACGTGAAACAACGGTTGACGGAGCTGCGAATGAAGGCCCACAAGTACAAGGGAATTCTGCTGAATGATCCTGCCCTGCTGGCCAATCTAGCCGAAAAGGGCAAGGCAGATCTGGTCTACCCACTCAGCCGGGACCTGAAACCGGGCAAGGGCGCCTTATTGGCAACGCCGGAGCAACTTCACTGGCTGCAAGACAATAACCGCCGCCTGATTGTTGAAGCCGGCCAGGCCATCCTCAGCGGTCAGCTGAAGCTCAATCCGTACCGCTTGATCGACGGCAGTAACCGCCAGACCGGCCTAGATTATTCCGACTACCTTGACATTTACCAATTTGACAACATGCTGGACCAGGGCCTATACCACGCCCTGGATGCGCGAATTGCCAAGGAAAAATTTGATGCTGTCCAGCACCCGGATGAAGACCACAAAGACGAAAATGAAAAGGGGGATCAGCACTAATGGCAACATTTCAACCCACCGCCGCCCAGGCTCGGGCAATCGATGACCGGGGAAAGAACATCCTGGTTTCGGCCTCGGCCGGCTCCGGCAAGACCGCCGTCCTGGTTAACCGGGTGATTAAATTGCTGAAGGAAGGACAGAGCATCGACCGGATGTTGCTGGTAACCTTTACCGATGCGGCGGCTAAAAACATGCGGGATAAAATTCGCCAGGCTCTGCAGAAAATCGCCCAGGATCCTAGTCAACCAAAAGCGCTGCGGGACCGAATGGTCAAGCAGCTGAATCTCCTGGCTGCTGCCGACATCAGCACGATCCATGCCTTTTGCCTGCGCCTAATCAAGCGCTACTATTACCTAATCGATCTTGATCCGCAGTTTCGCCTGTTGACCGACGATACCGAACGGTTGCTGCTGGAAGAGGAGGTTTGGCAAGAAGTCAGCGAGCGTTTCTATGCCGATGCGGATACAGTCAGTGACACTACAGCTTCGTTTCGCCAGTTGGTGCTGAACTTTTCCAGTGACCGGGACGACCAGGGACTCGACGACCTGGTCCTGCGCCTATACGACGTTGCTAACGCCCAGGCTCAGCCGGAAGAATGGTTGGCAAGGCTGCCAGAGAGCTATGACCTCGGTGACTCGGCCCTGCTGAAATCCAAATTTTACCAACAGCAGCTGAAGCCGGTGCTGGTGGAGCACTTGCAACAGTTTCAACGCGATGATGACGAGGCGATTCGCCGCGCCCAGGATACCGGCTTGGACAAGGATGCGACAACCCTGGGCCTTGATCGGGCCGCCTTTCAGCAGCTGATTGATTCATTGAATGGCGAGCGTGCCAACAATGTTGCCGCGGCCCTTCAACAGGTGCAGTTTGGCGCCTTCCGCGGCAAGCCCAAGGACGATGCCGATCAGCTGGCGGTTTACAACGAGTTAAAGGACCAACGAACGGCACTGAAGAAGGAGTGGACGAGCCTGGTAAAGGACTACCTCGGTGAACCGCTGGCGGCTGACCGGCTGGTTGACCGGGTTAGCGAAATTCAAACCCGGTTTGGTGAATTGACGGCCCGGGCTGAAGAGGCGGGCTTGTCCACGACCCAGCAGACCCTGGCCACCGATCAACGACAGCTGCAGCTGGTCCTGAATCTCTTTGAACCGGTGACCTGGAACTCGCTGCGGCTAGCTTTTCAGAACCTGCGCTTTGAGACGATGCCCCGCCTACCTAAGGCGGCGGCCGATTCCAAACAGGATCACGCTGCGATCAAAGCCAGCCGAGACACGGTCAAGAAGCAGTTTGCTAAACTCACCGAGCAGTTTTTTGCTTACGACGAACAGCAGCTGCGGAATATTTCCAACCATGCCCAGGCACTGCTAAAAAAGCTCAGCCTGGTCACCCGAGATTTTCTTCACCAGTACCAGCAGACTAAGCTCAACCGTCACGTCCTCGAGTTCAGTGACCTGGAGCACTACGCCTACCAAATTCTGACCCCGGACAAGGATGACGCAGACTGGCAGGCCCTGGTGCAGAATCTCCAGCAGCACTACCAGGCGATCATGATCGACGAGTACCAGGACACCAATCAGCTGCAGGAAAGCATCCTGATGCACCTGGCCCGGCCCGGCGCCCACAGCCTCTTCATGGTGGGGGATGTTAAGCAGTCCATCTACCGCTTCCGGGAGGCTGATCCCTCGCTCTTCCTCGGCAAGTATCGCCGCTACCGGCAGTCGGCGGGGGACGAGGCGATTGTTCTGGGCGAGAATTTCCGCTCGATGAAAAACGTCACCGACTTTACCAACCTGCTCTTTGGCCAATTGATGGATCCGGAGGTCGGGGAGATCGCCTACGATCAGGACGCGGAGCTCAAATACGCAGCCCACTACTATGATGATCCGCAAAACGCGGTCCAGCCGGTCGAGGTCCTGCTCTACGATGCCAACGCCACCAGTCAAAAGGAGCAGGCCAAAAAACAACCGGAAGATCAATCGGCCGCCCACGAAGACGACAAGCTAGTGGGTGAATTTCGAATGGTGGGGGCCAAAATTCAGCAACTGGTCGAAGGACACCAGCAGATTTATGATCCGGACCATCAACGGATGCGTGACATCCAATATGGTGATATCGTCCTGCTGGAGCGGACCAAAAACAATAACAACACGCTGATGGAGGAATTTAGCAAGCTTGGTATCCCGCTGACCGTTCACGATGTTGAGAGCTATTTTCAGGCTACCGAAGTCCGGGTGATGCTGTCCCTGCTGAAAATCATTGACAATCCTCACCAGGATATTCCGCTGGTGGCGGTCCTGCGCTCGCCAATTGTCGGCCTGAGCAACCAGGAGCTGGCCTTCATCCGCCTACAGAACCGGGCGGCGGATTACTATACTGCCCTGCAGACCTTCATGGCCACCTATGCCGCCCACCACAAGCTGCGTCCGTACAAGAAGGCCGACCAGCTGCTGGCGCCGGCGGATCAAAAGAAGCTTTACCAGAAAATGACGAGTTTCCTGCACCAGCTTGAGGAATTTCGCCAAACGTCCCGGCAGCAAACCCTGGTGGATTTGATCTGGCAGGTCTACGAGGAGACCGGCTATCTGGACTACGTGGGGGCCATGCGCGGGGGCCAGCAGCGCCAGGCCAACCTGCACGCCCTCTACCAGCGGGCCCACGACTACGAGCAGACTAGTTTCAAGGGTCTTTACCAGTTCATCCGCTTCATCGAAAAGATGCAGGAGCACGACAAGGACCTGGGAGTGGCCCCAACGCAGTTAACCGCCAACACGGTCAACGTGATGACAATCCACGGCAGCAAGGGGCTCCAGTTCCCGATCGTCTTCCTGATTGACGCTACCCACGGTTTTAACAACGGAATCAAGCGGGCCAATGCGGTCGTCGACGCCAAGGCGGGGATGGGCATTCGCTGGATGGACGCCGACCGGGTCGTCTACGATACTCCCCAGCGCCAGGTCGCCCTGGACACGATCGAACGCAGCGAACGGGCTGAAGACCTGCGGGTGCTTTACGTGGCCCTGACCCGGGCGGAACAGCGCCTCTACATCACTGGTTCCTTCAATGAGGAACTCAAGAACAAGAGTCTGGCGAGCTCCTGGCAACGGTGGCAAAAGGCCTTCCAGAGCAATGGCCAAGTCTTGAGTCCGCAGCCCCGGATCGGTGCCCAATCATTTATGGACTGGATTGGCCTGGCCCTGACCCGTTACGCTAACCCAACCAATGGCTTTACTGCTAAGCAAATTGCCACGGGTGCGACCGAGCTAGATGACAGCAGCCTCGCTGGTTCCGGCCGGGTTGCGCCGACTGCCGCTCAGTTCCGGGTGCACAACTTTGTCGCGACCGACCTGGAAAAATTACGCTACGCCACTCAACCGGTGAACGAGACCGCGCCAATCTCTCCTGCTGGCGACCAGCCCCAGTCCGGTAGTGCGGCCCACCTGGACATCACGGCGACACTAACCTACCAGTATCCGCACCAAGCTGCCACGGCCACCACGGCCTATCAGTCGGTGACCGACGTCAAGCGGGTCTTCGAAGACGACGATCCGCGCCTGGGCCAGCCGGACTACTCAACGCCGGCAGTCGATGAGCAAGGTGCAGATAAAGCACGGCGCCGGCAAACTGGGATTTACATTAATCCCGACTTTGCCGTGCCCGACTTTATCCAGCAGGACACTACTAAACCCCGGGCAACCCAGGTGGGGACGGCGACCCACCTGGTCTTCCAGAAGCTGCCACTGACGGGCGGTGTGGTGACGTCCGCAGACATTCAGGCAGAGATTGACCGCCTGACTAAGGCGGGATTGATTGCTCCTGCTGTGGCGAACCAAATCGACCGTGAGGGGATCGTTGGTTTCTTTAGGACCGCTATCGGTAAGCAAATCTTGGACCAGCCGGAAAACTACCACCGGGAGGAACCGTTTGCGATGATTATGAATGGTCACGAACCCTTCAGCGAGATTGCGGCCGAAGATGACGACACCGTTCTGATCCACGGAATCATCGACGGCTACCTGGTCACGGATCAGGGCATCATCCTGGTGGACTACAAGACTGACCACGTGACAGCGCCCAAAGAAGAAAATAAAAAGAAAATTGTCCAGAAGTATAGCGGTCAGCTAAAGCTTTATGCTGAGGCACTGAATATTATGCAACCACGACCGGTTGTCCAAATGGGGCTCTACCTGTTAGAATTGAATGAGTTTATTTCAATTCAAGGTAGAGGTGAAAATCGTGGCAACCATTAAGGACATTGCACGTGAAGCGGAGGTTTCAGTTTCCACCGCTTCCCGCGCCCTAAATGATAATCCACGGATTAGTCAGGCCACGCGGCGCAAGGTGAAACGGGTTGCGGCAAAGTTGGGGTATCAGCCGAATTACAATGCCCAGAACCTCACGCGTGGTGAATCAAATATGGTGGGGCTCGTTTTCCCGGTGACCGGTGACACGGCCCCGGCCAACCCCTTTCACATTGATCTGATGCGGGGAATTAGCAGCGCACTCAAGCCCCTCCACTACGAGATGGTGGTGACGATTGCACCCAATACGACGGAACTGCTGGAGAGTGTTAAGTCAATGGTCACCCAGTCCAAGGTGCATAACTTCCTGGTCTTCTACACGATGATCAACGATCCGGTGACCGCTTACCTGCGGGATCACAACCTGAATTTTGTGGTAATTGGTCGACCGACGGATAGTCATCCAGACCGTTATGTTGATAACGACAATGTGGCCGCGGGGATCGCGGCGACCGCCCACCTGATCGATCACTACGGGGTTAAGCAGCCGCTTTTCTTAGACTCCGGGACGGATTGGCCCTATGAAGTTGACCGACGAGCCGGTTACCGACAGTGCATGCAGGCGCGCCACTTGCCGGCGATCACCTGGTCGGAAAACCAACAAATCGGGATTGATACCTTTCTTGAAAATCACCCAGCAGTCGACGGGATCGTCTGCTATGACGATCTCCTCTTCGGCCGGTTGAATCGCCAACTTCAGGCCTTTGATCTGCCGGTTGCCTGCTTTAACAACAGCCGCCTGATGGGGATGCTGCTCAAACGTAGCGAGCGGATTGACCTGCAGCCGCGCCAACTGGGCAAGGCGGCGGTGGAGCTCTTATTCAACTCCCGCAAGCACCACCAGCTCGTGGACTTTAAAATTTATGATTAATCAAAGGCGGGTGCTCGATCGGGACCCCGCTTTCTTTGTTTGCGAAATTGAGCGCAACCCGCTACACTTATCTGGTTAAGTCTCATTTTTGGGGGAATAATTCATGGAAAAAGTTTATCTCGTCGCTGCCCAGCGGACACCGATTGGTAAATTCAGTGGGGAATTGGCACCCCTCAGCGCGGTCCAGCTTGGTGCAGCGGTGATCAAGAATGTTGTTGCCAAGGCCGGGCTTGTTGCCGACCAAGTGGACCAAGTCTTAATGGGCAACGTTATCCAGGCGGGGAGTGGTCAAAATCCGGCTCGCCAAGCATCAATGGAGGCCGGACTTGGCAAGGAGACGCCGGCGATCACCATTAACGATGTTTGTGCTTCCGGGCTTTCCAGCGTTAACCTGGCGGCTAGCCTGATCCAGTCTGGTCAGGCCCGGGTAATCATTGCCGGGGGAATGGAAAGTATGACCAATGCTCCGTACATCCTCAAGCGCGCTCGCCATGGTTACCGTTTCGGCGATGACACCCTCGTTGACGCCATGCAGGAGGACGCCCTCAAGGATGTGTGGGGTGGTTATCCAATGGGAATCACGGCCGAAAACATCAATGAACGTTATCAAATCAGCCGTGAGCAGCAGGATGAATTCGCACTGGCTAGCCACCACAAGGCCGTTGCAGCCCAAGAACGGGGCGATTTTAAAGCGGAGATTACCCCGGTCGTGGTTGAGGATCGGCACGGCAGCCGGGTGGTGACCAGTGATGAAGCACCACGGCCGGATACGTCACTGGCGGCCCTGAGCAAGCTGCGCCCCGCTTTTAAGCAGGACGGGTCGGTAACGGCCGGCAACGCCTCAGGGATCAATGACGGTGCTGCGGCAGTGGCCCTGGCTTCGGCAAGCGCGGTCAAACAGTACCACCTGACCCCGCTGGTGGAATGGACGGCGGCCTCACTGGTGGGAATTGATCCTGCGGTGATGGGGCTTGGCCCTTACTACGCCATCAAGAAGCTTTTCAAGACGACCGGAATGACGGCCGAAGGCATCGACCTCTTTGAGATCAACGAGGCTTTTGCTACTCAGGCCCTGGTCTGTCAGGACTGGCTGGGACTGGACCCGCAGCGGGTTAACCCGCGGGGTGGGGCGATTGCTCTGGGTCACCCGGTCGGTTGCTCTGGCGCCCGGATCCTGGTGACCCTGGTACATGAATTGATTGACATGAAGAAAACGTGGGGCCTGGCTTCCCTCTGCGTTGGGGGTGGGATGGGAATTGCCACCACGATAAAGCGTGTTTAAAATTTTTTTAAGTCGGCTTGGCGCCCGCCACGGCGGCTTTTTTTCTAAAAATCATTGCAACCGTTTGCACAAATTTTGCGCAAACGGTTGCGCAATCAAATAAACTTTGGTATATTATTAGGTGTAAAGTTTATAAAGCGCTTACAAGTCGTTTTCATAAGAGAGCAATTATTGTTGTATTAAGGAGTTGTTTGTCAATGAGTCAAGAAAAGACTGCTGGTGCTGGACTGCCAACACTTCCGAAGTCAACAATCTGGATGATGAACTTCGGATTCCTTGGTGTTCAGACGGCTTTCACCTTGCAAAGTTCACAAATGAGTCGGATCTTCCAAACCATTGGTGCCGACCCGAACAATTTGGGATGGTTCTTCATCCTGCCACCACTGGCTGGTTTAATCGTTCAGCCAATCGTTGGTTACTACTCTGACCGGACTTGGATTCCAAAGCTCGGTCGGCGACTGCCTTACCTTCTGCTGGGGGCTGCCGTTGCTGTTATCGTGATGTGCCTGCTGCCAAACTCCGGGAGCTTCGGCTTTGGTTATGCTTCCTTAGCTGCCCTCTGGTTTGGTGCCATCACGGTTGCCCTGTTGGACCTGTCATCAAACGTTGCCATGCAGCCATTCAAGATGATGGTTGGGGACATGGTCAACGATGATCAGAAGAGTTATGCTTACGGGATTCAGAGTCTGCTGAACAACATCGGTTCTGTGCTGGCTGCCATCTTCCCATTCATCTTAACTTGGTTTGGCCTTCACAACACGGCTGCCAAGGGTGTCGTTCCACAATCTGTTCGTTGGGCCTTCTACCTCGGTGCCATCATCCTGGTTCTGACCACCATCCTGACGGTTACCCGGGTTCACGAATACGACCCAGCAACCTACGCTAAGTACCACGGTATTTCCGAAGAGGATAACACGACCGGTGGTAACTGGATCGACCTGCTGAAGCACGCACCAAAGGCCTTCTGGACTGTTGGTCTGGTTCAGCTCTTCTGCTGGTTCGCCTTCCAGTACCTGTGGACTTACTCCGCCGGTGCTATTGCCCAGAACGTTTGGCACACGACCAACGCTTCCTCCGCTGGTTACCAGGCTGCCGGTAACTGGTACGGTGTTTTAGCCGCCGTTCAGTCCATCGCCGCTGTTGTTTGGTCCTACGTTCTGGCCAAGGTTCCTAACAAGTACCACAAGGTCGGCTACGCTGGTAGTTTGTTCTTAGGTGCTTGCGGATTTATTTCAATCGCCTTCATTCACTCACAATATGCTTTGATCTTCTCTTACATCCTTGTCGGGATTGCTTGGGCTGGTATCAACACCTACCCACTGACGATCGTTACCAACGCCCTCTCCGGGAAGCACATGGGTACTTACCTGGGTCTGTTCAACGGGACGATTTGTCTGCCACAGATCATCGCTTCCCTGCTGAGTTTCGCCCTCTTCCCAATGATGGGTGGTTCCCAGGTCAACATGTTCTTTGTTGCAGCCATTGTGCTTGCCTGCGGTGCCTTAGCAGTTGGCGGAATCAAGGAAACCTTTGCTGAATAAGCTGAATTGTTAACACTTGAATATTAGATTTATAATAAGGGCGTAGTTGATACACCCTTATTTTACGAAAGGAATTGAGAATCCAATGAAACGGACATTTGATATCGCTCCATGGCACGTTGCTACGAAGACCTGGGATCCAGAAGACAAGCGCCTCCAAGAATCAATGACCAGTCTGGCCAACGAAAACCTGGGGATGCGGGGCTTCTTTGAAGAAGGTTACTCTGGTGATCACATGCAGGGCCTCTACCTCGGTGGTGTTTGGTTCCCTGACAAGACCCGTGTTGGTTGGTGGAAGAACGGTTACCCGAAGTACTTCGGGAAGATGATCAACGCTGTTAACTTCATGAAGTTGGTTATCAAGGTCAACGACGAACAGCTGGACCTGGCAAAGCAGACGCCAAAGGACTTCAACCTCGACCTTGATATGAAGCGCGGTGTCCTCACCCGTGAATTCACCGTTGAAATTGGTGGAACGACGATGTTCTTCCACTTCGAGCGGTTCGTTTCCGCTGTTCAAAAGGAACTGGTTGGCCAGCGCCTGCACATCGAAAACCGCGGCAACAGTGACGCCAAGGTTGAAATCGCCAGCATGATCGATGCCGACGTTTACAACGAAGATTCCAACTACGACGAACAGTTCTGGAACGTTCTGGCCAAGAGCGCCCAGGGCGACCACGCCGAACTGACTTCCATGACCAAGAAGAACGACTTCGGCACGCCACAATTCATCGTCGGCATGCAGACGACTTCCAAGACCGACCTGGACCACACCGGTGACGGCACCGACGAAAAGGATGCCTACAACACCTTTGCGGGTACGGTTGCTGCCGGTGCCAGTGCCGACTTTGAAAAGCGGAGTCTGACGGTTACTTCCCGGGACTTTGACACCGAAGAAGCAATCGAAAAGCACCTGGACGAATTAAGTGCCAAGCTCGACGGCGAAAGCTTCGACGACCTGCTCAGCGCCCACGTGGACGAATGGGCCGACCGTTGGAACAAGTCCGACGTTGAAATTGCCGGTGACGAAGGGGCCCAACAGGGGATTCGGTTCAACCTGTTCCAGCTCTTCTCCACTTACTACGGCAAGGACTACCGTCTGAACATTTCACCAAAGGGCTTCACTGGTGAAAAGTACGGTGGTGCTACTTACTGGGACACCGAAGCTTACTGTATCCCAGTTTACCTGGGGGTTGCCAACCCAGAAATTTCCCGGAACCTGCTGATGTACCGTTACAAGCAGCTTGATGGTGCCTTCGTCAACGCCAAGGAACAGGGCTTAAAGGGTGCCCTCTTCCCGATGGTGACCTTCAACGGGATCGAATGTCACAACGAATGGGAAATCACCTTTGAAGAAATCCACCGGAACGGTGACATTGCCTACGCCATCTACCTCTACACGAAGTACACCGGCGACAAGTCCTACGTTCTGCACGAAGGGGCCGAAGTACTGACCGAAATTTCCCGCTTCTGGGCCGACCGGGTTCACTACTCACAACGCAAGAACAAGTACATGCTGCACGGCGTTACTGGTCCTGATGAATACGACAACAACGTTAACAACGACTGGTACACCAACCTGCTGTGCCAGTGGACGCTGAAGTACACCCTGGAAATCCTGCAGGAAGTTGACAGTGACGTTGCCAAGAAGCTGAACGTTTCCGAAGACGAAAAGCGGCAATGGCAAGCAATCGTCGACAACATGTACCTGCCATACGACAAGGAACGGGACATCTTCCCAGAAAACGATGGCTTCATGGACAAGGATCTGAAGCCGGTTGCCGACATTCCAAGCGACCAATTGCCAATCAACCAGCACTGGTCATGGGATAAGATCCTGCGGTCACCATACGTTAAGCAGGGTGACGTTATCCAGGGCCTCTGGGACTTCATCGACGACTTTAGTCAGGAACAAAAGAAGCACAACTTCGACTTCTATGAACAATACACGGTTCACGAATCGAGTCTGTCCGCTTCCGTTTACTCCATCATCGCTGCCGACCTCGGCTACGAAGACAAGGCCGTTGAAATGTACGAACGTTCCGCACGGCTGGACTTGGACAACTACAACAACGATACCGTTGACGGTCTGCACATCACTTCCATGACTGGTTCATGGCTCGACATCGTGCAAGGGTTTGCCGGCATGCGGGTTCGTGACGGCCAGCTCCACTACGCACCATTCCTGCCAAAGAAGTGGGACTCCTACCAATTCCGTCAAATGTTCCGTGGCCGCATCCTGAAGGTCAAGGTTGACAAGTCTGGGACCCAGATTGAACTGGTTTCCGGTGACCCAATCACCATCGACCTGGACGGCAAGAAGCTCGAATTAAAGTAATTACGGAGGCAGAGTGAGAATGAAGTTTGAAGATCTGAAGGGTTTTGCTTTCGACCTTGACGGGGTCATCGCCGACACCGCGCGGTTCCACGGTCAGGCCTGGCACCAACTCGCCGACAAGGTGGGCACCGAATGGACACCTGAACTGGCCGATTCCTTGAAGGGGGTCAGCCGGATGGACTCCCTTGAGCTGATCTTGAAGGCCGGTGGTCACGAAAACGACTACAGCCAGGACGAAAAGGTCGCTCTGGCAACCGAGAAGAACGACAACTACATCAAGTTGGTCGAAACCCTGACGCCAGCAGACATCCTGCCGGGGATGAAGAACCTGCTGGATGAAATGAAGCAGGGTGGCTACCACATTGTGCTGGCCTCCGCTTCCAAGAACGCCCCGAAGGTTTTGAAGTACCTGCAAATCACCGACTACTTCGAAGCCATCGTGGACCCTGCCAAGCTGACGCACGGGAAGCCAGACCCAGAAATTTACAGTGAAGCTGCTAAGCTGATGAACCTGCCGGCCAACCAGGTCGCAGGGTTGGAAGACGCCCAGGCCGGGATCGAATCGATCAACCGCGCCGGCGAAACCTCAATCGGCTTTGGGGCGACGCTGACGGATGCCGATGTAAAGTTCGCTCACACTGGTGATGTTTCATTGGCAGCCATTAAGGAACAAATGGACAACTAATTAATCACAAATGACTCTCATACTACAACCTATCAATCTTTAGCCATTTGTTTCGGGAGGAAAATGATGAGAAGAAGGATTATACCTCTTATTGGCCTGGTGGCGGTAATGCTTGGCGTCAGCGGCCCGCTAAACTGGATTGACGCAGGTCAGCAAAAAGGGAGCGTCCAGGCCAGCAGCCGGGTTGTCCAACTGACGGACCAACAAATTGCTGTTTTGGCAGGCCTTTACATTTATCCGGACTGGGTTGATCAGACGGTTCAGGCCGGTCAGCTAGTCTACGGCAATGTTCAACCAGCTGATAACGTTCCCGCGGGAGTTCGTGGTTACGGCTACCTGGTAGCGGACGATGGCGGCAACGGTCCCCAGTTCTTTTTTAAGGTCCATGCTAATCGGGTAGTGACGGTTAAGTATGCCAATGCCGGGGCGGCACGACTGAAGACAAAGCAGCTCAGGCTTCGTCAACTGGTCAAAAAGAACTATCGCACCGCTCGCCAGCAAAAGCGAGTTAATCAGGATGTCAGCCGGTTGCGGACGGAATGATGGAGCTGCTTACTATTAAGCGGTATAATTAAGAGAGTAAAAAGGGGCGATTATAATGGTTGAATTAAAAAATATTAACTCACTTTATCACTTAAACAACGGGGTCACGATCCCCTGCGTCGGTTACGGGACTTTCCGCACCCCCGCTGACGTGGCCGAGCAGGCAGTGGCCGACGCCATCGAGGTTGGCTATCGGCTGATCGATACGGCGGCCGTTTACGGCAATGAAGAGGCGGTTGGCCGGGGGATTAAGGACTCCGGCATTAACCGGCACCGGCTCTTCGTCACCAGCAAGCTCTGGAATACCGAGCGGGGGTATGCGACCACGAAGAAGGCCTTGGACGAGACGCTGCGCAAGCTTCAGATGGACTACCTTGATCTCTACCTAATCCACTGGCCGGCCAACCAGAAACAGTTCGGCGACCGGGCTGCTGAAATCAATGCCGAAACTTGGCGGGCAATGGAAGACGCCTACCACGAGGGGAAGGTGCGGGCGATCGGGTTGAGTAACTTCATGCCCCACCACGTCATTGACCTGATGGAGACGGCCAAGGTTGCGCCGGCGGTTGACCAGATCGAGGTTCACCCCGGCTGGCCGCACGCCCAAGAGGTTAAGTATCTCCAAGCGCACAACATCCTGGTCGAAGCCTGGGGCCCGCTTGGTGGCCAGGGCGCCAAAGTGCTGACCAATCCGACGATGTTGAAACTGGCGGAGAAGTACGGTAAGACGCCGGCCCAGATCAGCCTGCGCTGGATCATCCAACAGGGGGTTCTTCCGCTGCCAAAGTCGGTTCACCCGGAGCGGATGGTGCAAAACACCCAGCTCTTTGACTTTGAGCTGAGCGATGAAGATATGCAGACAATCAGCCGCCTGCCAAACCTGGGCGGGCAGTGTGCCGATCCAGACGCGGTGGATTACTAAATTGGATAAAGAAAAGGGACGAGAAACGATGCGATTTCTTGTCTCTTTTTTACTAAGTGCATATATTTGTATAATTATGAAGCTGATGTTAGACTGGAAGCGTTATCAGGAGGTGTTGATTATGGGAGAGCCGAACACGGCATTTGTTGATTTTAAGGCGACCCTTGAGGACGTTCAGGCGGCCCGGCAAAAATTTCAAAAAGAATTTGGCACTGCTCAGCCTACTGCACAGAACACGAAGTTGGTAGCGTTGATGCGGGTGGCAATTGCGGTTCACGAGCGCAGCGACGAATATATTGCCTGGGAAATTAAGCAGGCAATTGACGCTGGAGTAACCCGCGACGAGGTGAAGGATGCTGTCGGTACTGCACTGGAGATGAGCGGCGGTCCGGCATTTGAATATGGGATGCACGCCCTGCATGCTTTTGATACGTTTACGAAGGGGGACTAATAATGGCCAAAAAAGATTATGCAAAGGAATTGATGGGCTACTTAGCCGACAACAATAAGTACAAAGAAGAAATTCCTGGTCCCGGCAAGGGCTTCGACGTGATGTACTGGGCGATCAACAACACCGGTGCCTGCTCTTCCAAGGAAAAGGAATTGATGGCATTGGCAATCGCCATCACGATGCGGTGCGAAGGCTGCATGGTTCAGCACACGGCCGGTTGCCTGATGGCCGGTGCCTCCCGTGAGGAAATTAAGGATGCTATCAGCGTGGCCACTGAAATGAGCGGCGGTCCGTCCTTTGTCTTCGGTGCCCAGGTTCTGGACATCGTAGATCAGTTGCTGGCCAACGATCAGTTCCAACAAATGATGAAGCAAAAGCAGGGCTAAGACAGCTCGGCTCCAAAAAGCAGCGGCGGTTGAGAAAATTCTCACCGCTTTTTTTTGTGGTTAACGGCTGAAATTACCGGTTCGCTCAGTATAATGGTTAATGAAGCTTAAGCGAAGGAAGAGCAGATTTATGAAGAGTATCTACAATGAGATTCGGGCTGGCAGCCGGGAATTTCTCAAAAATTGGTGGCAATACCTGACCCTCTTCGTCAGTGTTGACCTGGTAATTCAGCTGGTGGTGATCCCCGTCTTTCGATTCATCACCACCTTTGTCCTTCAGGAAGGGGAGATTCCCTTTGTCTCCTACCAGAACGTGGTGACGATTGTCCGCGAGCATCCGCTGGTGGTAGTCTGCCTGTTCCTGGAGTTGCTGGTCCTGCTGCTGGTGATTTACTGGCAATTTGCGATCGTCCTCCTGGGGGTCCGTGACATTCGCCAGGGAAAAGTCGGCGTGCGCCAGCTGTTGCTGGAAAGCGGTCGGTCCCTGCGTCAGCTCCACTTTGCCTCGTTGGCGATTCTACTCGGCTACTTTGTCCTGGTGATCCCCTTTGCCGACCTGGTCTTTCGGACGCCGTTGCTGTCCAAGGTCCAGATCCCGGCCTTTATCCTCGACTACATGACGCGCAGCAGTCTCTTGCTGACGATCCTGATCGTTTTCTACATCGTGATGCTTGTTCTGGGTGTTCGGTTTCTCCTAGCCCTGCCGTTGATGGTGTACCGGGAACAGCGCCCTAGATTGGCCCTGCCGAATAGCTGGCGCCTGACCCGTGGCGGCCGGTGGTGGCCGTTATTACTGCGCCTGATCATCGTTGGCCTGTTGTCCGGTGCCGTGATGGTGGTCAGCTACGGCGTGATGGTCGGCCTCCAGCTGCTCCTGGACATGCTTCCTGGCAAATTAGCCCTGGCAAGTGCGATCCTCAACCTTTCGCTGGTCCAATTGCTCAGCGAGTTCTTCTCGGTTTGGACCGGGGTCCTGGCAATCGGCATCCTTACCCGTCCGGTGGCAACCTTTACCAGCCGGCCGGGTCCGCGGTATGTTTCACGTGGAACCAAACGGGCGTTAGTGATTGCCGTCAGCCTGGTTAGCCTGGTGACCCTGTTCAACAACGGCCTCTACCTGACGGAGGAGCTGCGTCGGCCGGTCACCATCTCACACCGCGGGGTGGCCGAGGAAAACGGGGTCCAGAACACGATTCCGGCGCTTAAAAAAACGCACCGCCTCCACCCGGATTACGTTGAGCTGGATGTCCACGAGACCAAGGACCACCAATTTATCGTGATGCACGACGAAAACCTCAAGGAGCTGGCGGGGGTTAACAAGGCACCCTATCAACTGAACCTCAAGCAGCTGACCCGGTTGACGGCCCACGAAAATGGCTACCGGGCCAAAATTGCCAGTTTCGATGACTACTTGCGGGCCGCGGACCGGCTCCACCAGAAGCTCTTGATTGAGGTCAAGACCACCCCACACGATTCCGCGGGGATGCTGAAAAATTTCGATCGGCGCTACGGGGCAACTATCCTCCGGCGCCACGATCAGGTCCAGTCCCTGGATTACAGCGTGGTGAAGGGATTAAAGAAACTGGACCCGCAATTGACCGTGCTCTACATCCAGCCCTACAACTTTACCTACCCAAACACCGCGGCGGATGGCTACTCGATGGAGTATTCGACCCTGACCCATGACTTCATCAACCTGGCCCATCTCCAGCACAAGCAGGTAGCGGCCTGGACCGTCAACGACACGGACGTGATGCAGCAGATGATGTACAACCACGTCGACGGCATCATCACCGACAACCTAGCGGACCTCAATGATGCGATCAAGACCTACGAAAGCCGTCAGTCCTATGCTCAGCGGATTCTGAACTACATCATGGTGATCCCGTCTAATCAAGAATTTGAACCGTAACTTTAATGCCTTCATGCAATAAAAAACACCCGCTGCAGCAGAAACGTTGTAGCGGGTGTTCAGCTTTGAAACTAAATTTTAGTAGTCCCCATTCAAAATGGAGTTTTTAACAATCACATAGTCAACTTTGCGAATCGACTCGAGATCACGACCACCGGCGTAAGAGATCGATGACTGAAGATCTTCCTGCATTTCCCGCAGCGTGTCCTTGATGGAACCGCGGAACGGAACCAGCATCTGCTTTCCCTCGACGTTGCGGTAGGCGCCTTTTTGGACTTCGGAGGCCGAGCCCCAGTACTGCTTGTAGCGCTTGCCGTCGATCGTGATGATGTGGCCTGGTGACTCGAGGTGGCCGGCCAGCATGGAGCCGATCATGACCATTGAGGCCCCGAAGCGCACCGACTTGGCGATGTCGCCATTGTGACGGATCCCCCCGTCGGCAATGATTGGCTTCCGGGCCGCCTTGGCGCAGAGGCGGATGGCGGCCAGCTGCCAGCCCCCGGTCCCGAAGCCGGTCTTCAGCTTAGTGATGCAGGCCTTGCCGGGGCCCACGCCGACCTTGGTGGCATCGGCACCGGCGTTTTCCAGGTCCCGAACCGCTTCCGGTGTGGCGACGTTGCCGGCCGTGACGAAGCTGTTGGAGAGGCTCTTTTTAATGTAGCGAATCATCTTGATGACAAAATCCGAATGACCATGGGCAACATCAATTGTGATGTACTCTGGTTCCAAATGTTCGGCTTTTAGCTGGTCGATAAAGTCGTATTCGGCGTCCTTGATCCCCACGGAAATGGAGGCAAAGAGCTTCCGGTCGTGCATCCGCTTCACGAAGCCGGCCCGATCCGCGGGCTGGAAACGATGCATGACGTAGTAGTAGCCATTCTGGGCTAGCCAGACGGCCAGGTCCTCATTGATCACACTTTCCATGTTAGCCGGGACGACCGGGATTTTGAAGGTCCGGGGACCAAACTTAACGCTGGTGTCGGCATCATGCCGGCTCTTAATGATGCACTTATTCGGGATAAGCTGAATATCATCATAATCGAACGTTTGCACAAGAATTGCTCCTTTTTATTATAAAATTACCAAATGTTATTATGCGCTTTCTGCCCGTCACCGTCAATAAAAAGGTCGTACTATTTGAAAAACTGGCCAAAAAATCGTTCGGAAAGCTATTGACGACGGGGGCCTTTTTCGGTAGGATAGGGAAGTAAAAACGTCTTTTACGAAAATAAACGATGAGGTGAAAAGAAATGTCATCAGTTGTAATTGTTGGTAGTCAATGGGGCGACGAAGGAAAGGGGAAAATGACCGATTACCTGAGTCAGGACGCGGACGTCGTTGTTCGTTCTCAAGGTGGGAACAACGCCGGCCACACGATTGCTTTTGATGGTAAGAAGTTTGCCCTACGCCTGGTTCCATCTGGAATTTTCGGCAAGGACAAGCTGGCCGTAATCGGCAACGGCGTTGTGATCAACCCACCGGCACTGCTGAAGGAGTTGCACTATCTTCAGGACAATGGGATTGATATTTCCGGTCTGCGGATTTCCAGCCGTTCCCACATTACCTTCCCTTACCACATCTTGCTCGATAAGTGCCAAGAAGAAGCGAAGGGTGACCACAAGGTTGGGACGACCAAGAATGGAATCGGTCCAACTTACATGGACAAGGTTTCCCGGGTCGGCATTCGGATGTGCGACCTCTTGGAAAAGGATACCTTTAAGATCAAGCTGGAACGGAATTTGGCGGAGAAGAACGAACTCTTCACCAAGCTCTACCACGTTGATCCAATTAATTTCGATGACATTTTCGAAAGTTACTACGAATACGGGCAAGAACTGAAGAAGTACGT
This sequence comes from Limosilactobacillus kribbianus, assembly GCF_026413145.1. Lineage (GTDB taxonomy): Bacteria > Bacillota > Bacilli > Lactobacillales > Lactobacillaceae > Limosilactobacillus > Limosilactobacillus kribbianus. Next base: position 80,153 of record NZ_JAOVYZ010000004.1, read on the forward strand.
GACTGACACTTCCCGGATCGTTAATGACGCCTTAGACCAAGGCAAGAAGGTCCTCTTTGAAGGAGCTCAGGGTGTCATGTTGGATATTGATCACGGGACCTACCCATACGTCACTGCTTCTAACCCAATCGCCGGGGGTGTCTGCACCGGGGTTGGTGTTGGTCCGAACAAGATCAACACGGTTGTCGGCATCTGCAAGGCCTACTCTACCCGTGTTGGTGCCGGCCCATTCCCAACCGAGCTGACCGACGAGATTGGTGACCTGATTCGGGAAACCGGCCACGAATACGGGACGGTTACCGGACGGCCACGGCGGGTTGGCTGGTTCGACAGCGTTGCGATGCGGCATGCGCGTCGGGTTTCCGGCCTTTCCTGCCTCAGCTTGAACCTGCTGGACGTGCTGACCGGTTTGAAGACCGTCAAGATCTGCACCTCCTACAAGCTCGACGGTAAGCAGATTGATTACTACCCAGCCAGCCTGAAGGAACTGGACCGCTGTGAACCAGTTTACGAAGAACTGCCGGGCTGGGACGAAGACATCACCAGTGTGAAGAAGTTTGAAGACCTGCCAATCAACGCGCAAAACTACTTGAAGCGGGTCAGCGAACTGTCCGACACGCCACTGGCAACTGTTTCCGTTGGTGCTGACCGAATCCAGACGATTATCATCAAGAACCCGTGGGAACTGTAAAATAGTTGAATAAAGAAAAGCGGATCACGTTAGGTGGTCCGCTTTTTTGTCCCCGGGTGGTACAATTAAAGAAAAGATATTTGGAGTGGAACATAATGGCAGCATTGACGATCACGACGGTCCGCCAGTACCTCGACTGGCCACTGGGGCAGACTATTAACCAGGAAGATTTAAAGCAGCAGCTCGGCGTACACGCCACTGCCAGCGACGGGACGGACCTGACCAGTCAGGTCGTGTTTAACCTAACCCAAGTCAACATTGACCAAGAGGGGGAGTACCCGGTCCTGGTCAGTGTGCTGGATGCGACCGGGCAGACCGCCCAGGAGAGTGTGACCCTCAATGTTCGGCCAATGCGCAATCAATCGAGCCAGTCGACTAATCCTGCTCCGATGGCCCCAACGCAACGCAAGCACCGTAGCTGGCTGTGGGGGTTGTTAGCGGTTGTCGTAGTTCTTTGCGTCGCTTGGGCACTGGTCAGTCACCACAATCAGCAGGCCGAGCAGGCGGCCAACAACAGCCAGCAGAGCAGCCAGATCGATAAGAATTCTAGCAGCATCGACAAGCTCAGCGGTGACAACCAAAAGCTGGCTAACCAGGTGGCGGAGCTGAAGGGTGCAGCCAAGCAGTACCAAAAGGATCAGGATCAAGCCGCCCTCAACCAGCGACTAAACCAGATCGAGAATAAAAACCAGCAGCTGGCCAACCAGACTAGCAGTTCAACCACTCAAAATCAGCTCAATCAGGTCAACAACACGATTGAACAGGTGCGTCAAGACCCGGACAACGGGATTCAAATTGTCAATGAATTGAAGCACCAGGATGGTTTCAAGGAGATCTGGGCCAACATTACCAGCATGGTCCAGAATTGGATGGATAAGTTTGCGGAATAACGGAATTGACAGGGGTACTGCGGCACCTTAAAATAGTTATAATTACCTTTAAGATGGTCCTGCGAGGTCATGAAGGCACGGCAGAAAGTTGCGCTCTTCTTTTGGTATTCGACCGGAGAAGGGCTTTTTGATTAAAACAAAGAAGGAGTTGGCAAAGATGGCACACGAAGTTGTTGATGGATCAAGCATGCAGCGGGCACTGACCCGGATTACCTACGAAATTATCGAGCAGAACAAAGGGGTTGAAAACCTGGTCTTTGTTGGGATTAAGACCCGCGGTGTCTACCTAGCCAAACGTTTAGCCAAACGGCTTAACCAGCTTGAAAACGTTGATGTTCCGGTAGCGGCGCTGGATGTTTCTCTTTACCGGGATGATCGCCACGTTCCTGAACATCACCGGGAACCAACTGTCAAGACCGATCAACTCGACGTGGACATCACCGATAAGCACGTTATCTTGGTCGACGACGTCCTCTTCACCGGTCGGACGGTGCGGGCCGCTCTGGACGCTTTGATGGACATGGGCCGCCCGAAGCGAATCTCTTTGGCCGTCCTGGTTGACCGGGGCCATCGGGAATTGCCAATTCGTCCAGACTTTGTGGGTAAGAACATCCCAACGGCCATGAACGAGACGGTCCACGTCGCGGTTGAGGAATACGATGGCCACGAAGACGTAACGATTGAACATGCTTAGATAAAGTGAGTGGGAAATAATCATCAAGTGGGGCGAGAGGCTACTAGAACGGGAGTCGGCGCTGAAGGCGTCGGCTTTCGTCCGTAGTCAAATAGACTTGCTTCGCTGCGCTAGACACTAGCCCCACGGTTACGACGCGTAGCTAGCCTTTGGTTTTCCACGTTATAAAAAAAGTGATCGAGATTTTCTCGATCACTTTTTTCATTTTTCGCGCCAATAACGAGTCCGCGTCAGTAATTCGCGAGAACGTTGATCGGCCGGGCGGTACCCTTTGTTAAAGAGGTGTTTGAAGTACATCATATTGTAGAAAAAGCCAAAGAAAATCGATGGCCACGGGAACTGGATCATCCAGGTCCAGCCAAAGAAAAGGGCCACGAGGGCGTAGTCCATGTCGAGGACGATCATCAAGATGAAGTTGTAGTAGTCCCCGCGGAAGAGTGCCGGGAGGGGACCAAACCAGAGAGTCGTCCAGGAAAAGCCGACTTTGGCGATTCGGATCTCCCCCTGGTCATTGACGATTTTCGCGTAGTTTGGTGGGAGGGGGAGATTATTTAAGTTAAACGGGTTTTGGTCATTATCATTATTGTTGCCAAATGGGTTTTGCATATCTCTGCCACTTCTTTCTATTAGACCTTAATCATAACACAAACGGGCGTTTTCTCCTACAATATCGGGTGTCGTCAGTATTAGTAAAGTATGGTAAACTCAACTTGTGAAACAAGAAAAGGGGATCGACAAATGCTATTCTTTCTAAACGACGGCATTCAAGAAAACAAGTCCGGGATTGAACATGCGCAAATTAAGCGCTTAAATTTGTTTAAGCAATTCGGACAGCCGGCTAAAATTGTCACACGGCAATACTCGAACGAGCTTCATTTGGTAACGCAGCACGCGCACATTGCCGATGAAGACTTTGTTAATTTGTTTGACTACTTCCAAAATGCACGAATTGTTCCGCAAAAAGACATTACCATCAAGGACGTGCAAGTCGATAAGGACTGGCAACGAAAGGCGGACGGGAATAATTATATTTACTTCCGCAATGGCCACCAGCTTTTGTATGTTCGGCGGCGCAATGATGCTCAAAAGCATATCATTAACCTCCAATATTTTGATCACTTTGGCAAGTTGCTGAAGGTGAAATGGTACGACGTGCGGGGCTTTATTTCTGTCGAACAAGTTTACGACTGGCAGGGAAAGATTACAACTGAAAACTACTTCCAGCCGGATGGCAAGCTAGCACTGCAGTTGTCCCACATGAAGGACAAACATGATCGGGAAATTAAGTCCTACCACCTGTTTGACTATCGGGGCAGTGATTACCAGTTTACCGGCCTGGATGAACTGACAGCCTTCTTCTTGGATCAGCTGGTTACCGATCGCTCGATTTGTGGCGATGGTGCCGTTGGCCTGATTGTTGACCGGGTTTACGAGAATGGCTGGTCGGTTCTCCACATGAAGAAGCGGGTTGCGCGGTTCATGCAATTGCACAACGACCACGTCAATAATAACGATGATATCTTGCACTCAACCTTAAATTACAACTACAACTGGGGACTCCACCACTTTAAAGACTGGGACGGCGTAATCACCCTGACCCCGCAACAGCAGGATGACGTCAAGGCGCGTTTTGGCAAGGAAGGCGTTAAGATTTACCGCATTCCAGGGCCGATTGTCCCTGCAGCAGTGCTGGACAAGCCGCACGTTCCATTTGCTAACCGGGTGAAGAACCAGGTTGTGATGGTGGCCCGTCTGTCACCAGAAAAGCAGCAGGACCAATTACTTAAGGCTTGGCCGATGGTGTTAAAGAAGGTTCCAGATGCTAAGCTGAATTTCTGGGGTTATGCTAACGATAATTTTGATAAGACCTTGGATAAGATTGTTGCTGAGGAGCAGATCGGCGATTCAGTTACCTTCCACGGTTACACAAGCGACGTCAATGCCGTTTACGAAAGTGCCCAGCTGCTGATCTTGCCGAGCCGGGTTGAAGGGCTGCCACTGACCCTGGTGGAAGCCCAGTCCCATGGTTTACCGATCGTTGCCAATGATATTAAATATGGACCGGCAGACGTTATTATTAACGGCCGTGATGGCCTGCTGACCAAGAATGGCGACATTGCCGGCCTGGCACAGGCAATCAGCAAGTTATTGACCAACCAGCAGGAATTGGCGCGGATGAGCGAAAACGCCTATGAGGATAGCCGACGTTATTCGGAGCCAAACGTAATGAAACTTTGGCAAGAGCTGATCGATGACATGAACTAAAAGGAGGCCAATAAATAGTGTTTTTCTTTGTCAATCAATACCTATTGAGTAGCAATTCCAGTGTTGAGCATGCGGAAATCAAGCGCCTCAAGCTGTTCAAGGCTAACCATACCGCGGCAAAGCTGGTAACACGGGACTTTGACCCGATCATTCATGCCACGGTGAAGCGTTTTGGCTTGGACGACGACCAGCTCCTGAATATGTTCGACTTCTTTGCTGGGACGACTGATTACCAAGGACAGCCATTCCACACGCAGGATCTCAATCTGCCAATTGATTACCAGGTAGGGACGGGAAATAATTTCCGTGACGTTAAGGATGGCCAACGGCTAGTAGCGCAGGTTTACTTCGTCGGTGGGACGGTCGGCCAGGTGGACCGGGTCGACTGGTATGATCCGGCTGGCAACATGACCCTGCGTGAGCGCTATGATCTGCGGGGCTACAAGGCGGTTGATCAATTCTTTGGACAAAAGGGCGAGAACGACTACGAACGGTACTACCGGCCGGATGGTACTTGCTACCTGGAACGGTACTATGTTCAATCCACCCAGAATACTCCGATTAATTCCCTGAATGTTCTGCGCGACTACGAGGGACGCGATCGTTACTTTGATAACTTTGACGACCTCTTTGTCTTTTTCCTGAACGAACTCAACCGGGTCACTGACGGCACCAACACCTTCATTGCCGACCGGCCAGCAGTCGCCATCCAGCCGGTTCAACAGCTGACGGGTGATGTGAAGAAATATCTGTGGCTGCCAATGAACCACGTGGACGACGGACAAAACCTACTGAACGGGCCGTTGAACGGAATGCTCCAGGCACCACTGACCACTGATCTGAAGAAGTGGAACGGGATCATCGTGATGACTGAACAACAAGCTCGGAACCTGCGGAAGCGGCTTGGCAGAAAGGTCCCAATCCTGGCGATCAACGGGACCCCGGCCAAACAGCCGTTAAAGCGAATCAATATGAACCAGCGGACACCGGGCCAGCTGATTTACGTCGGCCGGCTGGGTGAGGATAAGCAAATCAGCCAACTGATCAGCATCTTTACCAGTGTTCACCAGCAGGTTCCAACGGCGCGGCTGACATTGTATGGCTATGGCGCTCCTGCCGACGTTAAGCGTTACAAGGAGCAGGTGAGTCAGGCGGGCCTGGATGATGCGGTGACCTTCGCTGGTTACCAGGTTAACCTCCAGCAGGCCTATGACCAGGCCCAGCTCTTTGTTGACACCAGCCGGATTGATGCGCAGCCGCTGGCAATGGGGGAGGCCCTGAGCAACGGGGTTCCGGTAGTTAGCTACGACTACCTTTATGGTCCAGCCAGCATGATCGAATCCGGGGTCAACGGGGAATTAATCCCACTGAACGACCAGCAAAAATTCGCGGCGACCCTAGTTTCCCTACTGAAAGATCCAAAGCAGCTGCAGAGCCTGAGCAACGGGGCCTATGCACACCTGGACACCATCAGTGGTGAGACAACCTGGCGGCAATGGGCGCCGATCGTGGAAAGCAAATAATGAATTCAAAATGGGGCACCGGGATGGGTGCCCCATTTTTGAAAGGATGCGAAAATTATGAAGAATACACATTGGTGGAAGAACGCGGTTGTCTACCAAATTTATCCGAAGTCGTTTCAGGACAGCAATGGCGATGGGATCGGTGATCTTCGGGGAATTATCAGTCGACTCGACTACCTGCAAAAGCTCGGCGTCGACATTATCTGGCTGAACCCAATCTATGAATCACCCCAGGTTGATAACGGCTACGACATCAGCAACTACCAGGCGATCAATCCGACCCTGGGAACAATGGCTGACTTCACCGCGCTGTTGGATGGCCTGCACCAGCGGGGGATGAAGCTGGTGATGGATCTGGTCGTCAATCATACTTCCGACCAGCATCCCTGGTTTTTGGAGTCGCGCAAGAGCAAGGACAACCCTTACCGGGACTTTTATATTTGGCGAGACGGCCGAGCTGGCCAGGCGCCGAATAACTGGGGTTCCTACTTCTCTGGCCCGGCTTGGAAGTATGATTCAAAAACCGGTCAGTACTACCTGCACCTCTTTGCACCCGAACAGCCGGATTTGAACTGGGAAAATCCACAGGTTCGCCAGCGCGTTTTTGACATGATGAACTGGTGGGCCGACAAAGGCGTCGACGGTTTTCGGATGGACGTCATCAACCTGATTTCAAAGCCAGCGGGCTTGCCGGACGGGCCGCAGCGTGCTGATGAGAAGTATGCTAACGTAGAAGAACTTGTTCCCAACGGTCCCCGGGTCCACGAATATCTGCGGGAGATGAATCGTCAGGTCATGAGTAAACACAAAATGATCACGGTGGGCGAAACACCGAACGTAACGCCCGCCGATGCGAAGAAGTACGCCGACCTGCACAACCAGGAACTCAACATGGTCTTCCAGTTTGAACACATGAACCTCGACGCCAATCCGAACCCGGCTCTCACCAAGTGGAACGACCAGAAAACTAGCCTAGCTGACCTGCGGGACAACCTGACCAAGTGGCAGGTCGAGTTAGCCGGCCAGGCCTGGAACGCCCTCTACTGGAATAATCACGACCAGCCCCGGGTGGTTTCCCGCTTTGGGGATGACTCCACTGAGGATTACCGGGTCAAGTCGGCCAAGATGCTGGCAACGATGACCCACTTTATGCAGGGGACCCCCTACATTTACGAGGGGGAGGAGATTGGCATGACCAATGCCGGCTTCACCAAGCTCGGTGACTATGTTGACCTGGAATCACGCAATGCTTATCATCAGCTGGTCGAGGAGCAGCACCTGCTTGACGGGTTGACGATGTTAAAATATCTGGCGATGCACTCACGGGATAATGCCCGGACACCGATGCAGTGGAACGACCAGCGCTACGCCGGTTTTTCCACCCACCAGCCCTGGGAGAAATTGGCTGGTAACTATCGGCAGATCAACGTGGCCCAGGCCCTGGCTGATTCGAACTCGGTCTTTTACTACTACCAAAAGCTGATCAAGCTCCGCCACACCCTACCGGTGATCACAGACGGCCGCTATGCGCTCGCAACGGGCAATGATTCTGACGAGCAGATTTTCGCCTACACCCGGCAGGACAAGGAGACCAGCCTGCTGGTCATCCTGAACTACACGGCCCAAACTGTCAGCCGTCATTACGCCGTGCCGGACACGGCCAAACTGCTGATCAGCAACTATGCTGATGATCAGGGGGACACAATCCGGCCGTATGAGGCGAAAGTTTACCAATATTAAGGTGTAAAAAACGTTCTGACGCCACGAAGGCAATCAGAACGTTTTTTGTACTTTATTCCCAATAATCCTCAAATTTGCTCGAGGCGCCGGTGATCGCGTCCACATCCTGGGGACTTGCTGAGTCCTGACCCTCATAGTGGAAATGAAAGACGATTTCTTGGGCAGCCTGGTCCAGGTCGACCGTGGTCGTCAGGCCGGAGAAGAACCAGCCATCAGTGAAGTTGATATGGTAATTAACGCCATTTTTTTCTACCGTCAGCGCCGAATTTGTCAGGTCATCCTCCCGGGCAAATCCCTGATGCGAACTGTGCCGGACGTGGTGGGGCTGGGTGGTTTTACCGAAGAATCTGACTCCGGCACCTGCTTGGAGATTAAGGTGCCGCCGGAACCACTGGTCGGCGGCAGCGGTGATGATTAGCTGCACAGGTGCTCCCTCCTTTCTAAATCAAAGCGTGACTTGACTTGACTTTACTTTTGAACCGACCGCAGCGAGAGTTTGACGACGGCCTCGCACCGGGCGGTCTGCGGCATCATGTCGATCGGTTGGATATAGTCCACGTGGTAGACGCTGGTCAGCCGGCGCAGGTTGCGCGCTAGGGAAGCCATCCCGCAGGAAACGTAGACGAACTTCTTCGGTTTGGCGGCGAGGATGGCCTTGATTAATCCCTCGTCGAGCCCGGCCCGCGGCGGATCGACGACCAACGCGTCAAAGTGCAGGCCATCGTGTTCCCATTGTGGCATCAAATCCTCTGCCTTGCCGACCTCATAGCGGGCGTTGGTAATTCCGTTGCGTTCGGCATTGGCGTTGGCGTCGGTAACCGCCTCGGGGATAACTTCCATCCCTCGCACCATCTTGACCCGCGAAGCCAGAGAAAGCCCAATCGTCCCGATTCCGGCGTAGGCGTCGATCAAAGTGTCAGCGGGCGACAGTTCCAGGGCCGTGGCCGCCTCTTCGTAGAGGGTTTCGGTCTGTTCCGGGTTGAGTTGCAAAAAGGAGCGGGCGGACAGGTTGAAGTCCAGTCCCATCAGGCTTTCGGTGATCGTTTCCTTACCGGCCAGGTGAATCATCTGCTCGCCCCAGATCAGCGGAGTGTCGCCGGGGTTGACGTTTTGCATGATCGAAACCACCTCGGGTAGCTGGTCATGGATGGCCTCCAGGAGCTGGCGCTTGTGGATCAGCTTCGGGGTATTGGTAATGAAAGTCAGTTGGAGTTCCCCAGTCGCCCTGGATTCGCGCACGACTAGGGTCTTGATGATCCCACTGTTGGCCTTTTCGTCGTAAACAGGGATCTGGAGCTGTTCAATCAGCTGCGCGACGGTCCGGATGACCTTCATGGTGTGGGGCATCTGGACGGCACACTCTTCCATGTCGACTAGGTCGTGACTGTCGGGCTTGTATAACCCGGCGGCAACGTGGCCGGCAATCATTCGTACCTGGAACTGGGCCTTATTGCGGTAGCCATATTCAGCCGGAGCCGGAATTGTCGGCCGAACCTCGTAATTACGGTAGCCATAAGGCTGAAACTTGGCTAGACTATCGAGTACCACCTGGCGCTTAAACTTTAATTGTTCCGAATAGGCCAGGTTTTCGAGCTCAAACCCACCGGCCACGTCGGCATAAGCGTCCCGGGGCTGGACCCGGTGGCGACTAGCCTTGCGCAGGCGGTGAATCTTGGCTTCCAGGTAGCGAGGCATGACCTTCGTGACCTCGGCGACGATGACTTCACCGGGGAGGGCGCCGGGGACGAAACAGACCTTATGCTTAAAGTAGCCGATGCCGTGACCGTTGACGCCGAGCCGCTTGATGCTCAGTGGGAAACGGTCGCCAACACTGACAGCAACGGAAGTGATTGTTTGACTGTGTTTGTTCATGGTATTTCTCCGTTCTCTTGATGATGTGCCCCTATTTTAGCACAGACCACTTCTGAGCCCCATTCCCATTGCTGTCTTTATAACTAAACGTTTGCAAAACACTTAATAAACCAAATATTTACTAATGATCTGTGTTGCTTCCCGGTAAAATATAGTAGAATGGATCTGTGAAATGCTGCATAAATATTTAAAGGAAGTGACAGATCTTGAAGATTGCTGCAATTGCCGGTTCCAATGCCAACCATTCCTACAACCGGATGTTGCTGGAATTTATTGCCGACCAGTACCAGGACACTGATGAGGTCGACGTCATTGACATTCGCAAGGTACCGATGTTTAACGAAAACTATAAAGGTAAGGCCCCAGAGATTATCGCTGACTTGGACCAACGGGTAAACGCCGCGGACGCGGTCATTATTGCCAGCCCCGAATACAACCACTCGATCACCTCAGCCTTAAAGAGTGTGGTGGAATGGATGTCATATGAGGTGCATCCGCTGGAAAATAAGCCCGTGATGATCGTGGGTGCATCCACCCATGAGCAGGGTTCGTCCCGTTCTCAAGTTCAGCTTCGGGATATCCTGATTTCACCAGGGGTGAACGCCCAGGTTTATCAGGGAAACGAGTTTTTCATGAGTGACGCGGCCAATGTTATCGATGAGGATGGCAAGATCAACGATGAAATGACGGTCAAGTTCCTCGATAAGTGTATTGATGACTTTAAGGTTTATGCCCGGGCGATCAACAAGATGGTCGCGGACCAGGCAGCCGCAGAGGACCAGAAGGAGGCGGCAAAGGACTAATGATGAAGATCTTAGCGTTAGTTGGGACGAATGCCAACTTTTCTTATAACCGTTTACTGTTGAAGTTCATGAAGAAGCACTTTAAACAGATGGCGGAGATTGAACTCTATGAGATCAGCAAGTTGCCACCGTTTGGGGTCGACGTGCCGCTGGAAGAGCAGACCGAGGTTTGGAAGCTCAAGCAGAAGGTCAAGGCAGCCGATGGGGTGATCTTCTCCACGCCGGAATACGACCACGGAATTCCGGCTGCCCTGAAGAGTGCCGTTGAATGGCTGTCCTACCACACCAAGGTGCTCGACCGCAAGCCAGTCATGGTCGTGGGGGTTTCCTATGGCCGGCAGGCTTCGGCACGCTCGCAGGTGCAGATGCGCCAGATCCTGATTTCTCCGGATTGCAATACCAACTTGCTCCCCGGCAATGAGGTGCTGATCGGCGGTGCTACCCATGTCTTTTCCGAAGACGGTCGGCTGATCGATCCAGCAATGCGGGATAATCTGGAAAAATGTTTTACTAACTTTATTGAATACATTCAAGTCTTTCAACACGTGGACGAGGAGGAAGTAACGATGCCGATCAAGCAACCAAGTATTAGCGATGCCTATATCAAGTTTCCAACCGGACGGCTGTCCTTAAAGGAGGTTCAACAGATCTTCAGTACGATCCCGTTCGAGATTGACCTCATCGACAGCTCCGACAACTTCAGCTGGTTCTCGGACAAGCCAAACCGTGAACATGTTCGGGACGTGGCTTCGCTGAACGAACCAGTAACGGAATGCCACCCACCGAAGGCCGTTCCAGGAGTTATGAGCATCATCAACAGCTTCCGGGATGGTAAGCGCGACGTTGTGACTCGGCCACTGTGGATGCACGGTCACCGTTCTCTGATTCAATACTACGCCCTGCGTGATGTTGATGGTCACTACCTTGGCACGATCGAGTTCACTGGAAACGTGGAATACATCCTTAACCTCTTTGAAAACGGGGCTTGGGATAAGGGGGCCGATGCCTCAACCGGTGCTTCTAAGCACGAAGATTCTGCAGACACTACCGCCACTCCAGTCGCAGAAACCGCGGATGCTTCGACCGGCGCTTCCGAATCTAATAATGAGGGTGCCGACGAAATGACAACTGACCCGGATGTGGCTACGGATGATGGTGCCGATGCCTCCACTGGTGCTTCCGAATCCGGCAGCGTGGACGCCGACGATGAAGCCGCGGACGCCACGACCGGTGCTTCTGAAAACTAAGTGCCATGGCCATGAATGAGCAATTGGTCAGCCAGGTCCATTCACTGACCCACCATGCCCTGGGGACGCGGATTGTGCTGACGGTCTTTGGTGATCAGTTTCGCGACTTGCTCCAGCCGTCGATGGATCTGATCGACGGCTTCGAGGACCGGCTGACCGTCAACCGGGACCAGTCGGAGGTAATGGATGTCAACCACGCCGCCGGACAGGGAGCCCGGGTAGTGTCGCCTTCGACCTATGAACTGATTAAAATGGCGGTGCACTACAGCCGGGAGAATTTCGGTTTTAACGCTCTGATCGGCCCCCTGGTGAAGCTTTGGAAGATCGGTTTTCAAGGTGCCAATGTGCCGGCGGACCGGGACATTCAGGACCGTCTGCAGCTGATTGACCCCTTCCAAGTCGAGCTCGACGACACCCGCCGTGCCGCTTATCTCAAGCAGACGGGGATGGAATTAGATCTCGGTGGAATTGCTAAGGGCTACATTGCCGATCAAGTCCGCGCCTTTTGGGAAGCTCACGGGGTGTCGGCGGGGATTATTAATCTCGGCGGTAATCTGGTCATGGTTGGTTCCTCTCCCCGGCGTGCGGACGGTCAATGGAACATTGGCGTCCAGGACCCGCAGCTGCATCGCGGGGAGAACATGGAGATTGTCCGTCAACCGGCCTGCTCAGCGGTGACGTCGGGCATTTACGAGCGATTTCTGGTCAAAAACGGCCACCGCTATCACCACCTGATCGATCCACGGACGGGCTACCCGCTGAAGACTGATCTCAGTAGCGTGACCGTCTTTACCGACCGATCGGTACTGGGGGAGATCGAGGCCAAGCGGCTCTTCTTTAACGGCCGGCCAATTCCCGGTTGGCTGGATCGTCCCGGTAACCGGGCGGCAGTCTTTATCCAGAATAACGAACACGTAGAAAACGTGGGAATCTAACAAAAAGCGGAGCGCTGAATCCATCTGACTGGTTCAGTGCTCCGTTTTTTGTGGCTAAATTATTTTTCTCCGTTCCAATCTAAGGCGAGTCCTTGTTGGTGAAGGGCAATCGGCAGCTTGTCCCGGCTGCTTTCTTGGCGGTCGAGCTTCGGTCCACAAATCTGATGAGTGAAGGAGTCGATCCGCCGGTTAGCGTCGCGCAGGTCATAGTACTGGGTCACCTCAGCATCATAGTCCTTGAGATCGCTGGCGTGAAAGTCGCGGTTGTAGTCATTTTCAAAGACCAGCTTGTCGAGTGGCAGGCGGGGCTTTAACTGCGGCTCCTGATCCGGAATACCAACCTGGAGGCCCAGCAGTGGAAAGACCATCTTCGGCAGTTCGAGGATCTTAATCAGTTCGACCGGGTCGTTCTTAATCGATCCGAGGATTACTCCGCCCAGGCCCATGCTCTCGGCAGCTACCAGGGTGTTTTGGACGGCCAGCACAGTGTCCTCAACAGCCTGCTGAAAGACGTCGGCGGTGTGCAAGCGGCCGTCGTCTTTCCCGTTATCCTGGCGAATTCGTTGGTTGCGGAACAGGTCAACCATGAAGATCAAAAGGTCGCCGTTCTTACCAATATAGGGTTGGTTGCCGAGTTGCCGAATTGCGGCCCGTTTCTTTTCGTCGGTCACGTGAAGAATACTGAACGCCTGCCAGAAGTTACTGGTCGAGGTGTGCCGGGCTGCCTCATATAAGGTGGTCAGCTGCTCTTGGCTGAGTGCTTGTGGCTTGAACGCCCGGATGGAACGGTGGTTGAGTTGGTGGTCAATGGTGAAATTGTGAATCATAAAAAAGGCCTCCTTGCTAGATTTAATTTCATTATGGGCAGTATTTCCCGGGAAATGCAAATTTGATTTCCTTTGTTGCTAAAATGAACAGGATGTAATATGATAATGGCAATAAGAAACACGAATGCATTTCAAGTAGATCATCCAGAGAGACCGCGGCTGGTGTGAGCGGTTGATCGAAACTCCGGTGCAGGTAAATGTGGGCGGGTAATGCCGCACGGTTGGTAGCCGTTATCTACCACGAGGGTGACAATTTTGTCAAACTTGGGTGGTACCGCGGAACTAAGAGCCATTTCGTCCCAAAATATTGGAGACGAAATGGCTCTTTTTATTGGAGGTTTTTTACAATGTTAGATATTAAGAAGATTCGCAAAGACCCCGACTTTTTCAAGCAAAAATTAGCAACCCGGGGTGTTAAGGCCGAAGAAATTGATGAGGTTCTGGAATTGGACCAAAAGCGGCGTGACCTGCTGCAAGAAGTTGAAACAATGAAGGCCCAGCGCAACGCCGCTTCTAAGAAGATCGGTGAAGCCAAGCGCAACGGCGAGTCCGCCGACGAAGCCATCAAGGAAACCCGGGAACTCGGGGACAAGATCAAGGGCTTGGACGACCAGGTCGAGGCTAACGATACTGAGTTGCACGACAAGATGGCCCACCTGCCAAACGTGCCGCACGACGGCGTTCCGGTCAGCCTGACCGAGGAAGGCTCCGTAGAACTGCGCAAGGTCGGCACGATTCGGGACTTTGACTTCGAACCAAAGCACCACTGGGACGTTGGTGGGAACCTGGGAATCCTCGACTTCGACCGGGCACGGAAGGTTTCTGGCGCCCGTTTTGTCTACTACCTTGGCCTGGGTGCTCAGCTGGAGCGGGCCGTCTACAACTTCATGCTCGATGAACACATGAAGGACGGCTATACTGAAGTTCTGCCGCCATACATTGTTAATGCCCAGTCAATGTACGGGACTGGCCAGTTCCCGAAGTTCAAGGAAGGGGTCTACCAGGTTAATGGCGAGGACATGACCCTGATCCCAACCGCTGAAGTACCGTTGACCAACTACTACCGCGGTGATGTTATTCCGGAAGCCGAACTGCCAGTCTACGTAACCGCGCTGACGCCGTGCTTCCGGTCCGAAGCTGGGGCCGCTGGTCGGGACACCCGGGGCCTGATCCGGATGCATCAGTTTAACAAGGTTGAAATGGTGAAGTACACCAAACCTGAGGACTCATGGGACGAACTTGAGAAGATGACTGCCAACGCCGAGAACATCTTGAAGAAGCTGGGCCTGCCGTACCACGTCATCACGCTGACCACCAGTGACATGAGTTTTACGGCTTCGATGACTCACGATCTCGAACTCTGGATGCCTGCCCAGAACAAGTACCGGGAAGTTTCTTCCTGCTCCAACTGTCTGGACTTCCAGGCGCGGCGGATGCACACCCAGTACCGAGATGCGGACGGTAAGCTTCACTACGTCCACACCCTGAACGGCTCTGGTCTGGCTGTCGGCCGGACCGTGGCTGCCATCCTGGAAAACTACCAGAATGAAGACGGCTCCGTCACGATTCCAGAGGTTTTGGTACCGTACATGCACGGCGTTACCAAGATTACGAAGGAAAATGCGGTTCCGTTCCGGAATAAGTAAAGAAATTTAAGTACCGGCCACACGTTGCAATGTCATTAAGTTAAGCTATTGACATTTGGGATACCAAAAGAGTGAGCCTTTATTTACACAATTTGTGTGAATGAAGGCTCACTCTTTGCTTTAAACAGCGTTGCTTTTTAAAATTAAATA
>NZ_JAOVYZ010000040.1 GCF_026413145.1 Limosilactobacillus kribbianus
TGAGATTTCCCATTCCGTTAAGGAAGTAAGACCCCACAGAGATGATGTGGTAGATAGGATGGAAGTGGAAGTGCAGTGATGCATGGAGCGGACCATTACTAATCGGTCGAGGACTTAACCAAGGAGAGCGGTTAGGTTTATTGAAGGGAATAGATATTGTTTAGTTTTGAGAGCACAAGCTCTCACCCGAAAGGGTAGTGTGGTGATGATGGCTTGAAGGATACACCTGTTCCCATGCCGAACACAGCAGTTAAGCTTCAACACGCCGAAAGTAGTTGGGGGATCGCTCCCTGCGAGGATAGGACGTTGCCACGCATTATTCCGGCATAGCTCAGTTGGTAGAGCACCTGACTGTTAATCAGGTTGTCGTCAGTTCGAGTCTGACTGCCGGAGTTGTTGAGGTGTTGACTGGTTTGAGTTAACATCTTTTCTTTTATGCCAACTTAGCTCAGTCGGTAGAGCATCTCCCTCGTAAAGAGAAGGTCGGAGGTTCGATTCCTCTAGTTGGCATTCTTTTTGTTTTAAAAGTAATTAGAAGCCTACGTAAAAGACTGCAGAAGCCTGTTACGTAGGCTTTTCTGGTATTTTGTGGACTAATGTGAATTGCTTTAAATCAATGTGAAATTTAATCTTAGACACAATTTCAGACACACAGAATTGAAAATTGTGTTTTGTGTGTCCAGAAAAAGTTTGGGAAGGGTTGTCCGATCGTTGATATATCAACGTTTGTTGACAATATTTTGTGTGTCTAAAATCATGATACTTTAATTTGCAGCAATTCAGTTTAATTCCAAATATTAGCTCAAAAGTAATGGCCACCGCTCAAATTTTTCAGAGCAGTGGCCGTTGCTTTATTCCAGATTCAGTTCATAGGCGAATCGCCAAGGGTCAACTTTATCAATAACCTTAATATCGCCTCGTTTTTGGAAAGCAAATTTGGCGCCGTGATGCTGAAGGGCGTGATTCAGCCGGAAGGTATCGAAGCGGATGTTCTTGACGCCGCGCTGAACGCTGTTTGAAATCAAGAAGGCCATGAAAAGGGTTGAGAGGTGCTGGCCGCTGAACTTGCTCCTGATGGCAATCCGATGAATTACCATGTAAGATGCGGAATCATTGTTCCACGTCCCGTGATAAATTTGCTGGTAGGTCGGCTCGGGGGAGTGGACTAGGGCTGCGTAACCGGCCACCTCCTGACCGACCATTAAAACGCAGCCAACGCCCTGCTTCAGGTCGGTTTCAATCTGCTGACGATCAGGGTGGCCGTCCTGCCACTGCGGACTGCCATCAGCTTTCAGCTTTGCCCGGGCCTCCGTGATTACCTGCCACACGGCGTCGAGGTCCTTTGCTTCCGCCTTTCTCATGTAAGTTACTGCCACTTTCATTACCTACTTTCCAAAATCAACCGGGTGGTACCGGTTAACAATTTCTTGAATTTCATTCATATCCCTGACCACCGTTGCCAGCTCGTCTGCCGACAGTGCGGCCAGGATCGTCTGCACCTGTTCATCCGAACTCTTGTTTACCTGGTCAACCACCTGCCGTCCCTGGGCCGTCAACGTTAGGATCTTGCTCCGCCGGTCCTGAGGGTCGACCGCGCTTTTCAGCCATTGCCGCCCCACCAGCTGCTTAATGGTTCGGCTGACGTAGCCCTTATCGAGGTTGAGAATTTTGACTAACTGATTGACCGTTCGGTAACCGTAGCTAATTTCTAGCATGATGCGCCCCTCCAAGAGCGTCGTCGTGGACCCCAGGTGGTGGTGGTCCATCAGATTCAGCTGGGTGGTGTAAAACCGGTTAAATTGACGGATTTGCGCTAGCTCTTCCTTCTTCATTTTTTTAGCTCACTTTCGAGAAAATGGTTGCTTTTGGCAACTAAAATGATTATACTCACTAAGGTAAATAAGTCAAGCAACGAAGAAAGGACCATCAACACTCAATGACACGACAGCACAAACTAATCCTCAGCATTATGATCATGGGGGCGTTTCTCGGTAACCTCTGCTCCAGCATGATGAACACGGCCATTCCGCAGCTCATGCACGCCTTTGCCATCAGCTCTGCCCGTGTCCAGTGGGTCAGCAATGGTTACATGCTAGCCAACGCCCTCATGATCCCGGTCAGCTCCTACTTGATCAAACGCTACTCCTACCGGCGTCTCTTCATCACTTTTGCCGCCATCTTCACGGTCGGAACGGTTATCGGCAGCCTGGCCACCAGTTTTACCGCCATCGTCGCCGGCCGAATGGTGCAGGCGATCGGTGCCGGGATCATGATGCCACTGGTCAACGTGATGGCAATTCACTACGCGACTGCGGGGCACCAGGGCCGGGTCATGGGAATCATCGGTCTGGCATTTAACTTCGCCCCGCTGCTTGGCCCCTCGGTCTCGGGACTCCTGCTTGACTACTTCAACTGGCGCTACCTCTTTATCCTGATCGTGCCCTTCGGATTGCTGACGATCATTCTCTCAATTATCTTTTTGCCAAGCGTCGCCAATTCCGTTCCGTGTTCGTTTAACCTCCGGGGACTGATCCTGTGCAGCTTCAGCCTCTTCTTTCTCCTTGAGGGCTGCTCCAACATCGGTAGCACATCCTTTTTGACCTGGCGGGTCGGCGGGATCCTCACTGCCGGTCTTCTCTTGCTGGCTCTCTTTGTAGCGACGCAATGGAATGCCGAGCGGCCCTTCGTCAATCTGCGGGTCTTTACGCACCGTGACTTCCGCATTGCCACCATTACCAATTGTCTCCTGGTGGCAACGATGTACGGTAACACCATTCTTTTGCCGCTGCTGGTGCAAAACGTCATGCACTACAGCCCTTTTATCTCCGGATTAGTAATTCTTCCCGGAGCGGTCTCAACTGGGATCCTGTCGCCGCTCAGTGGAAACCTTTTCGATCGGTTCCCGGTTCGCTGGCTGGTGACGACCGGATTGATCATTGACCTGATCGGGACGGCAATGCAGGCCTTTGTCGGGGTCCGCAGTGGGGTCGTCTTCGTGGCCTTCTGGCAGTGGATCCGTCAATTGGGGATCGTGCTTCTGCTGATTCCACTGCAAACCGAGGCCCTGTCGATCATTCCGAAAGAGGAGTTGCCGGACGGGGTGGCCCTCTTTAACACGACCCGGCAGGTTGCCGCCAGCTTCGGGATGGCCGTCGTGGTCGCGGTGGTCAATCTGCGAGACCGTGGCCTGCACCTGGGGACCTCACGGATCGGAATCCAAGCCGGCTTTTTGACCTGCTTTGCCATCCTCTTGCTCGCTCTTTTCCTCAGTCGTCACCTGGGCGCGGGCAGCCGGCAGGCCTATCTGAACACGGGTGATTAGAAATCGCTTTCAGCCAGTATGGTAAAATGGTGCTAACAATAATAATTAAGGTGGGATCAAGATGACTGAAAACTTCGATGAAATGCTTTTTTCGGGTAAAATCTACAATCCAGAAAATCCGGCGCTGCTCAAGGAACAGGGCGAAGCGGCCCGGTTGATGTATGAGTACAACGCCACGCGAGCCGATCAGGGTGAGCAGCGGGCGGCACTGTTGCCAAAACTACTGGCTGAATGTGGGGAAAGCTGCTACATTGAGGCGCCATTTTACGCCAATTGGGGTGGGCACCATGTCCACTTCGGCGACCACGTTTACGCCAACTTTCATCTGACGCTGGTCGACGATGGCGAAATCTTCGTCGGCAGTCACACCATGTTTGGACCCAACGTTACCCTGGTCACCGCGGCCCATCCGGTACTGCCGGAGCTACGGGAAAAGGGCTACCAGTACAATCTGCCGGTTCACATCGGCCAGAACTGCTGGTTCGGTGCTAACGTCACGGTCCTCCCCGGCGTGACGATCGGGGACAATTCCGTGATCGGTGCTGGCAGCGTGGTCACTAAGGACATTCCGGCCAATGTGGTGGCGGTGGACACGCCATGCCGCGTGATGCGCGAAATTGGCGAGCGCGACCGCCAATATTACCGGGGGATGCAGATTGACCCGGCGCTGTTGAAAAAAGTTGAAAAAGAGTAATTAAAGGCCCTTCTGACAGTCGCTGCTCGCTTAGTGCAGGCATTCTTCCGAAGGGCCTTTTCGTTTACATGAATCAATTCGTTAAATTCAGCAAATACAACAGCGAGTCACGGTCCGGGTAGTGGTATTCGACTGGCAGCTGCTCCTTGGTGATGCGGTGGAAACCGACCCGCTCGTAAAAGCGATGGGAGGCGTGGGCCACGGACGGGGTGTCGAGGATGAGTGTCGTGAAGCCGTGGTGCTTGGCGAATTCAAGCAGGTGCGAGTAGAGTTGGGAGCCGACGTGCCGCTTGCGGTAGGCTTGGCTGACGAAGAACTTCTTCAAAACGCCGCAGCCCTCACCCAGGTTCATCAGGGCGATCGTGCCGATAACCTGCTGGTGGTCGACGGCGACCCAGAATTCCCCGCCGCCCTGCTGGTAGCTGTGGGGGATGTCCTTTAAGTCCGGCTGCTCGTCTAATGACAGGTTGATCTTGGCCTCGTTATTTTGAATGCCCAGGATCAGATCGATTACCTGGTCTTGGTATTGGGGTTGGTATGTTGTGATTTCCATTTTGTCACGCTTCCTTTGCTATTCAGATTAGGTAGAGAACGATTAGGCCTAGTTTAGCACACGCCAATCGCCGCGCGGTATAATTGTTAAAAAGAGTCTTAAAATGAGCATGGGGGGATTTATATGGCAAAAGCACTCAGTAAGCGGGTTTCGCTGGTTGAATTGTTCTATGACCTGGTCTTCGTCTATATGGTCTCGCGGGCGACCGGTCTGATTCACCATCTGCACAACGGGGTAGTGAGCCTGCCGACGCTGGCGATCTTTTTCCTGGTCGTCATTGTTTTCATCAACTCCTGGATGGTGCAGATGGTCTTCACCAACCGGTACGGGCGCTCCTCGTGGACGAACATCATCTTTTCCTTCATCGACATGGCGATCGTTCTCTACATGTCCAACGCCTTCACCGCCACCTTTGACCGTCACCTGGCGACCTTCTTTATCGCGGCCGGTCTATTATCGTTGACCCTCTGCCTCCAGTACCTGATCACCTATTTTCAGGCTCACAAGGCCGCTGACAAGCGGATCGCCCGGGCTTTTTCCTGGATCCTAGGCTTTCGGACCGTTACCTTCTTGATCGGGGGCCTCTTTTACAACGCGGTTGGGATCACGATCGCCCTGGCCGGGATCATCATCAGCTGGATTGCACCCGGCTTCACGGGGCGCCACACCAAGCACCACCCGATCATCTTTTCCCACATGCTGGAGCGCTTGACCGCCCTGATCATCGTGATGTTTGGCGAAACGATCGTTGGGATTGCCGACTACTTCACCCAGGCGGCTTTCTCGATCCAATCTCTGTTGATTTTCATCATCGTGGTCGGCCTCTTTTTCACCTACATCGTTGAATTTGACCACCTAATCAATGAGCACCGGGAAGGAGAAACGGGGAACCTCCTGATTTACCTGCATTACTTCATTCTCTTCGGTTTGAGCCTGGTGACGGTGGCTCTGAAGTTTATCAACGAGCCGGAAGCCAATCAAATCTTCGCGATTAGCTTCCTCTACCTGGGAATGGCTCTTTTCTATCTGGGACTAGCGCTGGCCAACCATTACAATCACCGCCATCTGATTGTCACGACGCCGATTCGGATTTGTTTCGTGCTTTCGACCCTGGCTGGCTACGTCCTGTCGCTAATCTTTCCATCCTTTGCCACGGTCACGCTGGTAGCGGCGGTCGTGGTCGTCTTGAACGCCGGCGTTCTGGTCAACTTTTTGACCCGGCGGCAAGCGGCGCAACAATAGGTCAATTTCCCGCATAGCTGTGCGGGCTTTTTTATTTTCGAAATTTTGTTGACAAGCAACTATAATATGATATTATGTTGATAAGCAACAAAAACTGAAAGGAAATGAGAATAATGAGTACCTTATTAGTTATCCAAGCCCACCCGCACATTGAAAACAGTCTCTCCCTGACCGTTGGTGAACAATTCGTGAAATCCTACCAGCAGGCTCACCCGGACGACAATATCATCATTCGCGACCTCTACGCCAAGGAAGGGGTGCCGCCGTTGAACGACGTCACGATGGCGGCTTGGCGTAAGCAGAAGTTTGAGGAGCCAATGACCGACGAGGAAACGGCCCTGCTCAAGCGGCATGAAGAATGGCTGTACGAATTCATTAACGCCGACAAGTACGTTTTCATCAACCCGATGTACAACCACTTCCTGCCGGCCGAGATGAAGCAGTACCTTGACCTGACGGCGGTTGCGCACAAGGCCTTCAAGTACACGTCCAACGGTTCGGTTGGCCTGTTGCACAACAAGAAGGCCCTCCACATCCAGGCGGCTGGGAGCGAGTACCACAAGGGCGGTACCTGGGGAACCATTAAGTTCTTATTCAAGAAGGCCCTCCACATCAAGAGCAACCAAAGCTGCGCCCTCATGGACCTCGGGGACATGTACCTGACCAACATGATGAAGTTCTACGGCGTCAATGACGTTGAGAAGCTCTTCATCGAGGGTGCTGACGCCCACCGCGACCAGCGCCAGCAGATCCTAGACGCCGCCCTGGCCCAGGCTAAATCAATGGCCAAAAATTTCTGATATAATGACGGTAAAAAACGGTGAGGTCGACAAAATGAAGCAAGCAGCAGTAGACGAGATTACAGAATTGATTAAATCAATGCGCGCCAGCCATGGTAATCCACATGGTTCACAGGAGCAACGATGGATTACTGCTCATCTGAATGATGACGAATTGGCAGGAATCGTCGCCAACCTGTCAATTGTTGCCTTGCACATTCTGTCGGCGCTTGAAAAGGGTGAAATGACGGGAATTGAGTTGGCAGATTCGCTGTCGGTAACTCGCGGTGGTGTAAGCCGGGCAGCCAAGAAGCTGCTTCATTACGATCTGGTTAAGGCGGGCAAGCATCCCGATGACCAAAAAAAGATTTACTACTCGATTACGGCTCGCGGACAGAAAATGGCGCGAGTGCACGATCAGATGCATCTGGCAATAAAAAAAATGATCGCCGAAAAACTGGTTGCCAAGTATTCCGAACAGGAACTGACGATAGTGGCAGAATTTCTGAGGGACTTTAATCAGCTGGAGGGCGAATTTAATTAAGTACGAGCGTTTCGGGAAATCGTCTCATTGGCGTGGGTTCCGAAACGCTTTTTTGATTAATTTGGCTGGTGACAAGTCGTTTTACAACAATCGAAATTGTGTCAATGTTACTATAAAAAAGTAGGTAAAAGGAGGAACCAGTATGACAGATTTAAAGCAGCCACTTACGTTTCGGCATGGAGCAACAGTTCGTAACCGATTTGTGGAGGCCCCGATGTTAACCAGCAGCGGTAACGCCGGGTTTGCTACCCAGGATACCATCGACTACTATCGGGCCCGTTCCAAAGCCGGTGGGATGATAATCACCGGTTACACTTACGTGAGCGAAAATGGGGGGCCATCAGATACTTGGCGTGATGATCAGACTCAACTGGCAATTTATGATGATAAATTTGTTCCGCAATTGACCAAGGTAGCTCAGGCAATTAAGCAGGATGGCAACAAGGCAATTCTACAGATTGTTCACACGGGACGGTGGGCTAGCTTTCAGGCAATGCAGGGGAAACCGGTTTATGGCCCAAGTGCCATTCCTACCCCTTCTTACCCAGTTTTGGAGTTGACGGATACCCAGATTCGGAAAATTATTAGTGATTTTGGTGCAGCCACGAAGCGTGCAATTGCCGCCGGTTTTGACGGAGTCGAGATCCATGGCGCAAATCATTTTCTTAACCAGCAATTCTTTTCCAAGTACTTTAATCGACGGACGGATCACTGGGGTGGCAGCCTGGAGAAGCGGATGAATTTTCCATTAGCTGTGGTAAAAGCCGTTACTGACGTTGTCAAGCAGTTGGCACCGAAGAACTTTATTGTTGGCTACCGCATTTCACCCGAAGAAATCCATAGGCATAACGGTTACACCTGGCGAGAATCGACTCAGCTCATTGACCAAATTACCCAAAAATTTGCACTAGACTACATTCACTTATCGATGGCCCGTTATGATCAGCGCCCGGCTAACCCACAGGATGCCGACAAGACTTTGGCTGAACTCTTCCAACCGGTTCTCAATGGCGCCAAGGAAATCGCTGTTGGTGGCGTGAACAGCCAGGCAACGGCTGAAGCCGCAAGTCAGCTGGCCGACTTGGTGGCGGTGGCGACTGAAAACCTGATTGACCCCTTGTTTGCGGATAAGGTTTTGCGAGGCGCGGATGATCAGGTGGTACGTCAGATGACGGTAAGCCAGCTGAAAGCCGCTCATTTAACACCGGGACTGATTGAACGTTATTTCAGACGATGAAAAAGAACCACTCTTTGCCTGTCATGGCTTGAGTGGTTCTTTGCTGTCTTTACTTAAAGAGTTTTTGCATCTGTGAATCGGTCAGGTCAAATTGATGCTGAACTTTAGATTTTAATTGTTCTTCTGGCAGACCAGCTTCACGCAGTAGGGAGATTGTGCCACGAATCGTTTCCATTTTTCCGGTAGTAATTCCCTTTTTCTCTCCAAGAGCCAGGCCCTCTTTTTTGCCTAGAGCAATCCCAGCTTTTTCGCCTTCTTTTCGACCTTCTTCACGGACGTCTTCGTCATGGAACATCATGTGGGTCTTGTTATCCATGTAGTCATTCCTCCATTCCGTGTTTTTGCTAGCTATTGCATCTATCATCTAGCCTATTCAAATAACTTTTGCATCTGTGAATCAGTCAAATTAAATTGCCGTTGAACTTTAGACTTTAGTTGCTCTTCCGGCAGGCCAGCTTCACGCAGTAGAGAAATGGTGCCGCGAACTGTCTCCATTTTACCTGTTGCAATTCCTTCCTTTCGGCCTTCTTCACGGACATCTTCATCATGGAACATCATGTGGGTTTTGTTATCCATGTAATCATTCCTCCATTCCGTGTTTTTGCTTAAATTCTGGATGTAATCTTTCAACTCATCGACGTACTCATCGTTTTCTACATCCTTATTATCCACGTAATCGAGGAAGTTGCGCAAGTCTTTACTAACATCATCTTCAGTACCCTTAGTGTTCAGGAAAATCGCCGTGCGACCGTCGCCTAATTCCAGCGATTTATCCTGCTTGCAGTAGCTTAAAAAGTCATACCGGTGTAACCCCAGGCCAAAGGGATCGAAGGGACAGATAAAAATCACGAAGGACCGCCGCAATGCCGCGTACTTCTGACCGTGCTTTAACATCTCACTGTCGATTCGGCCCTGGTAATAGCGCACCCGCTGCGGCAGGCCGCGCGTGTGGCGGACCTGCATGTCGATCTCGTAGACAACGCCGTCCTGGTCCTTTGTGTAAACATCAAAGCGGACACCGTGGCTGAACTGGGTCTCCTGGATTGTCTTTTGGACCGTCGGAAACTCAATCCTCTCGATTTTTACTTCGGGCAGGATCAGCTGGATCAACTGCTGGCACAGTTTCTTGTTACTCATCACGCTGCCGAAAACAAAGTCATCCTGAATGCTAATTTCGTTGTTCATTTTGGTCACCTCGTATTTATTGCTCTAATTAATAAATACGTAAAAAATTGCCAAACGAATCAAAGAATTTAGCATGACTAGAACAGAACGGGAACACCAGCCGACAAGCCGGTATTCCCGTTTTGTTGTTTATTCTTGGAAAGCTAGTCCGCCGTGACTGACGATTGTCTCCGGTGTCAGGCTGATTGCCGTTTTCGGCAGCAGGTCTTCGTGCCGCTCGGCAGCTACAGCGGTCCGGTAGTTGGTCAAAATCACTAATCGTTGCGGGTCGTCCTGGTCACGGCCAATCAGGCAGGCCAGGAAGTCCGAATCCTGCTGAATTGCCTGTTGAAGCTTCGGGAAGACGGTGGTTTTCAGCTTGGCCAGCTGTTGGTCGTCAACGGTTAGCTGGCGCAATTTCACCACGGAGCGGCCGGCCAAAACGATGAAACTAGTTGGCTGCTCGAACAGGAAAAGCGGCTTCAACTGGGTGATGGCCCGCTTTTTGATCGTTTCCTTGGCCATGGCTGAAAATTCCTGAAACTGCGGAGAGTGGGCATGGACCTGGTAGGCCGCATCGTCCGCGTAGACTTCGAAGATATAGTTGTCCGTGCCCTGCGCGTCGGCGTGGGTCGAGTACATGGTCAGGGTTCCCGCTTCGTCTTGCAGCGAGGTCAGGAGGTTGTGCTGGCCGACCCGGTTAAATTGGCTTCGGTCCGCCGCGTCGATTCCTAAGTTAAACATCCGAAAAATCATTTGATATTCGCCACCAATCTTTGATAATTTGCTTTATTAATTGCTTCCTGTGCTTGGGGAGCCAGCTTTAACTGGGCGAGGGCCCGGATAATCGCTCGGGTCGCCCCCGCCGGCGCCTCACCGAACGGGGCGTCGGTGCCGAACAGAACGTGGCCGGGTCCAAAGTAATCCAGTGTCAGGCGCAGTGCCGGCGCGTTGCCGAGCAGGGCGGTGTCGACGTAGAACTTCTTAAAGTCCGCGGCCTGCTGGGGCGAGAGAATGTGAGTGATTCGCTCAGCAAAGAAGGGCACCATTGCTCCCGCGTGGTGCACGATTAGCTTGATTTCCGGCCAGCGCTCGAACAAGCCGGCCTGAACCAGCTGGAGCATTGCCTGGGAAAGCTCGTACTCCCAGCTGAAGACCAGGTTGTTGTCCGGCTTGCGCGAATCGAAGACCGGGTGTAAGAGAACCAGCAACCCGCGTTTAGCGGCGGCCGCCAAGACCGGAGCAAAGGCCGGATCGGCGATACTCTTGCCCAGCGCCCGGGTGAAGACCTGGATGCCCACCAGGTTGTCCGGCAGGCCGTTGATTATCTCCACTGCCGCCGAAACGTTATTCATCGGAACCATCGCAATCCCGGCGGCAAACATCTCCGGATACCGGTCGACTAGTTCGCTGATTTCCAGATTGGCCTGTCGACACAGGTCCGCTGCCTGGGTGGGAGTGGTGAAGTCCTCGGGATTGATGTTGACCGCGGAGATCACCTGCTTGGTCTCGCCGTCAAAGTGTTGCCAGCGCAGGTCCATATCGGATAAAGCCGCAATGTTGATGAAGGGGAAACGCTGGGGAATCTCCGGCGCAATTTTCAACATCGTCTGGTAAAACTTGGGTGGCAGAACGTGGGCAAAAACATCAATACGATTTATCATTTATCATTCACCTCGGTTTAGTTTTCGTTGGCTCCCGGACGGCTGCCGCTGACGAT
The DNA here is from genome assembly GCF_026413145.1 of Limosilactobacillus kribbianus. GTDB lineage: Bacteria > Bacillota > Bacilli > Lactobacillales > Lactobacillaceae > Limosilactobacillus > Limosilactobacillus kribbianus. Next base: position 11,256 of record NZ_JAOVYZ010000040.1, read on the forward strand.
TGCTTTGATAGCGACTGGGTCCTATGGGTCGAAAAAGTCGCTTTCGTGGTGGTCCAGGGTTGCAATTTGGCCCATCTCGGCAGTCGTCAGCCGGAAGTCAAAGATTGCAAAGCTTTCAGCAATCCGAGCCGGATGGACGCTCTTGGGAATTGCCACGACGCCGCGTTGGGTCAGCCAGCGCAGGATGACTTGGCCGACCGTCTTGTGGTGGTTGGCGGCAATCTCAGCAAGGACGGGATTGGTAAAGATTTTCCGCTTGCCCTCCGCAAAGGGTGCCCAGGCCTCGGTTTGAATTTGATTGCTCTGGTTAAATTGTAAGGCCGCGGCGCGCTGATTCCAAGGATTGACCTCCAATTGATTGATTGCCGGCTTGATGTTGGTGAAGAGCATCAGGTTGGTCAGCTGGGCGGGAGTAAAATTCGAGACACCGATTGCCCGGATCTTGCCGGCCTGGACCGCGTCCTCCATGGCCCGCCAGGCGTTAAAGGTGTCGCCAAAAGGCATGTGGATCAGGTAGAGGTCGAGATAGTCGGTTCCAAGCTGGTATAACGAGTCGTCGATGGCCTTGGCTGGGTCTGTACCCAGGGTATTGGTAACCCAGAGCTTGGAGGTAATAAAAAACTGGTCACGTGGAAGTCCGCTTTCCCGAATTGCTTGACCGACCGCGGCTTCGTTGCCATAGGCCTGGGCGGTGTCGAAAAGCCGGTAGCCAGCGTGGATAGCACTGCTGACGACCTGGCGACATGTCGCGAGGTCGTCTACCTGGAAGACGCCAAAGCCCAACATTGGCATTGAAATTCCGCTGTTTAATTTGACCGTTTCCATCATTACAAACCTCCCTACTTAACCTTGGTAACCGAGCCAGCTGGACGTTCCCCGGTCGAGGCCGCGCAGTTCCTCCATCTCCGCCGGGGTGAGCGCGAAGTCGAAGAGATCAATATTTTCTCGAATGTGCCGGGGGTTGGTGGAGCCCGGGATCGTCATGAAGCCGGACTGTACCAGAAACTTCAGCATAATCTGGGCGACCGACTTCTGATACTTCTGGGCTAGCTGGATCAGAACGGGATCGGCAAACATCGGGTTGGGGCCCTCGCCCAGTGGTGCGTAGGCCTCCTGAATGATGCCGTACTGCTTCATAAACTGGGTCAAGGGTTTATCCTGAGTATAAACGTTAGTCTCGATTTGGTTGACTGCCGGCAAGACTGCAAAGTGATCGATGACGCGCTTCATATCCCGATTGTCAAAGTTGGAAACGCCGATCGCCCGCAGCTTGCCTTCCTGGTAAGCCTCCTCTAGGGCCTGGTAGGTGCCCATGTAGTCGGGCATCGGAAAGTGGACCAGCATCAGATCGAAGTAGTCCTGGTGGGCCACCCGCAGCGATTCCTCAATGCTGCGCTTGGTGGCCGCATAGCCCCCGGTCCGGGCCTTGGTAGTTAGGAAGAACTGGTCGCGGGGAATCCCGCTGTTATTAATGGCTTCCCCGACCTGGGCTTCGTTTTGGTAGTACTGGGCGGTATCGAAAAGCCGGTAACCGGCCCTAATTGCCTCGGTGACGTACTTGGCCGTGACCCGCGGGCTGATCCGGTAGGTCCCGAATCCCAGGATGGGGGCCGTGATGCCGTTATTGAATTGAACAGTTTCCATCAAAATCGCTCCTTTACTAATTTACCCTTATGGTAGGAAAAATTCGCCGATTGGTAAAAGACCGAGTTTGCATACTAACTGATAGGCTGGTTGAATATATAGCTAATCTGGATAGTAAATGATGATCAATAGATATTTTACAGAGAAAGCACGACCGCCTATACTAAGGACAATCAATTCAGAGAAGGGAAGAATGACAGATGTATATTATCAATATTCAATTAGACCGCTCCCAGCAGTTCGGCGATGACAAGCTTGCCCAGCACCGGGCCTGGTTTACCCGTCATTTTGAAGCGGGCGATTTCCTGATCGTCGGGCCGTCGAAGACCCATCCGATGAGTGGGGTGGTAATTGCCCAGGCAAAATCCAGGGAAGCGCTGGACAAGGTTCTGGCTGAGGACGCCTTTTACCCGGATGGGGCCAGCTATGATGTCAATGAAATTGCGGCGCACATGGTTGCGGACAACATTCCAGATTACCGCGAATAGGAGGAATGATCATGGTGAAATTAAACGATGGACAAACGATGCCGGCGATTGGCTTTGGAGCCATGATCTATAGCGCAGCGGCGGCCAAACGCGCCGTCGCCACGGCCCTGACGAGTGGCTACCGGCTGATCGACACGGCGGAAACGTACGGCAACGAGGCGGCGGTCGGCAGTGCCATCAACGAGAGCAGCGTGCCCCGTGACCAGATTTTCCTAACCACCAAGCTGTGGCCGAACAGTCGGACCAACTACAAGTCCACCACCCGCCAGTTCAAACAGTCGCTACGGCGTTTGGGCCAGGACTACGTTGATCTCTACCTGATTCACGAACCGTACGGCGACATCAATGAGGAATGGCGGGCGCTGGAGGACCTTCAGGCAGCCGGGCTGGTTAAGTCGATCGGTGTCTCCAACTTCAATGCCCAGCAGCTGGAACAGGTAATGACGACAGCAAAGGTGACGCCGGCCGTCGACCAGATCGAAAGCCATCCCTGGTACAACGAAAACGAGTTGGTCTCCTACTGTCGTGAGCATGGGATCGTGCCCGAAGCCTGGTCAGCCCTGGCGGAGGGGAGAAACAACATTTTCCATCAGCCGATCCTGACCGCCATTGCCCAACGTCATGGCAAGTCGGTCGCCCAGGTCATCCTGCGCTGGGATGTCCAGCGGGGACTGGTGCCACTGGCAAAGTCGGAGAACCCGGCACGAATTGCGGAAAATCAGGACATCTTCGACTTTTCGCTGACTGCCGACGAGATTGAACAGATCAACCAGCTGGATACCGGGGTCAGCCTCTATCCGGGATACTAAAGACTAATAAAAGGCGGAAACCGTAGCTGAATTGCGGTTTCCGCCTTTTATCATTGTTCAGATAATTGTGAGCGCAAGTGGTTGACCAGCCGTTGTGCCGGTTCACTGAGGGAGACGCCCTTGCGCCAGATCATGTAGTGATCGAGGTGGCGCTCCGGAGTCAGGGGGATGAAGGTCAGGTGAGCCTTGGCCGGCAGGGGGGCGTTCTTGATGCAGATCAAATCACCAACCCCGGCCGCGGCCAGGTAGGTGGCGTTGGTCAGCAGGTTGTACTCGCCCACGACCTGAATCTCATTGCCATCCGCGGTCAGCCAGTCACTGATTTCGTCGTGGACCAGCGAACGGTGGGGGATGATCAGCGGGCGGCCCTTCAGCTCGCTGATGTCGACCGCCTCGCGTCCCCGAAAGCTGCTGTCGGCGTTGACCGCGATTCCCCAACGGTCACTCACCGGCAGCTGACGGTAGTTGTACTTGGCGGCGTTGATTGGCGTGGAGACGATTCCGATTTCGAGGGCACTCCGGTCGAGCTGGTCCTTAATTGACTCCCCGTCGGCGTCGTACATGTTCAACCGCACTTGGGGATACTGCTGCTGAAACTCGTGCAGGACCGGGATTAGGAAATTAGTGACTGAAGATTCGACGCAGCCAATCCCCACGCTGCCGGTTAATTCATCGTTGTTGAGGTCGGCGACGGCCTGGTTGGCACGGTCGAGTTCGGCCAGAATCTGCTGGACCCGGATTTGATACGCCAGGCCGGCCTTGGTCAGGACCATCCGGCGGCGTTCCCGGATGAAGAGCGGGGTGCCAAGCTGTTCTTCAAGCTGCTGGAGCTGCCGACTCATCGTAGGCTGGGCGACGTGCAGCGTGCGCGCGGCCGCAGAGATGGTACCGAGCTTAGCGATTGTTAAAAAGTAACGAAGAATCCGGGTTTCCATAGTCTTCCTCCTAGTATTCATTTTGGGTAACGATTTATATACATTATAAATCTTTTACATATATAAAGAAACTAATTAGAATAAGATTTGCGATGAAGGGAGGGATGCCAGTGACAGCTACGATTCAGTTGAATAATGGAATTGAAATTCCGCGGGAAGGGCTGGGTACCTACCAGCTAAAGGATCTGACTGAATGCAAGCGCGTTGTGCTGGACGCCTTAGAGAATGGTTACCGGCTGATCGATACGGCCCAGGTATACCACAACGAGGCGGCGGTTGGCGCGGCAATTCGCGAGAGCGCGGTTGCCCGCGAGCAGGTCTTCGTGACGACCAAGGTTTGGCTGCCGTTCTATGGGGGCCAAGCGACGATTGACGCGGTGAAGCGCTCACTTTCGCGCATGGGCCTCGACTATCTCGACCTGGTGCTGCTGCACGAACCCTATGGTGACTATTACGGTGCTTACCGCGCACTGGAAAGGCTGCAACAAGAGGGGCTGGTTCGGGCGATTGGCGTGTCCAATTTCGATGCGAGCCAGCTTCTCGACCTCAGCCACCACGCTGAAATTCCGCCGGCAGTCAACCAAGTCGAGCTCAACGTCTACCAGCAGCAGGTGCCCCTGCGGCGTTTCCAGCGAGCCAATCAAATTGCACTGGAGGCCTGGGCACCCTTAGGAGAAGTCCAGGAGCCAATCCTCCGAGAACCGCTTGTCCACCAGCTGGCCACCAAGTATCACAAGACGCCCGGCCAGATTCTCCTGCGCTTCCTTACCCAACAGGGAGCGATCGTGATTCCCAAGGCCGCCCAGCACCAGCACCTGATGGACAACATCCGCATTTGGGACTTTACCATGACGCCGGGCGAACTCGGCATGCTGGCCAAGCTTGATAAGGGGCGCTGGTTGTCACCGGACCGGCGTGCACTGACGACCACCCAGCACTACATGGACTTGATTGATCAAACGAAGAATCAGCAAAGGAGACTTTAATTAAATGAAGACGATTGAATTAGCAAATGGAGTCAAGATGCCGATGACCGGCTTCGGCGTTTACCGGATTAAGCCGGGGGAAGACACCAAGCAGGCCGTCCTGGACGCATTGAAGAACGGCTACCGTGCAATCGATACCGCGGCCGCCTACATGAACGAGGGCGACGTGGCCGCCGCCATTAAGGAGAGTGGTGTGCCACGTGACCAGGTCTTCGTCACCTCGAAGCTCTGGCTGCAGGACTACGGCGAAGAGGCCGCCCAAAAGGAAATTAACCGGGTCCTGGCGGCAACTGGACTGGACTACTTCGACCTCTACCTGCTTCACCAGCCGTTGGCGGATTACTACGGTACCTGGCGGGGGCTCGAGCAGGCCTACCGGGATGGCAAGCTGAAGGCCATCGGGGTAGCCAACTTCACGCCCGGCGTGGTGCTTGATCTGATGATGAACAACGAGATTGCGCCAATGGTCGACCAGATTGAGCTCCATCCTTACTACCAGCAAGCCGAAAACGTCAAGTGGCTCCAGGATCACCAGATCGTGGTTGAATCCTGGGGACCCTTCGTCAATGGCCAGGGTGGCATCTTTACCAATCCGGTCCTGACCAAGATTGCGGCGGCCCACGACAAGACCGTTGCCCAGATCATCCTGGCCTGGCTGCTTCAACGCAACATTGTGATCATTCCCAAGTCAGTCCACGAAGCGCGGATGCAACAGAACCTGGGCAGCGAAGACATTCAACTAACGGCTGACGAAATGAAGGCAATTGCCGGTCTCGACCAGGGGCACTCCGCCTTTGATTGGAATATCATGGATAATTTCAACAACCCGGCGATGATCAAAGTGTTGAACGACGCACGGGTGCACGATTAAAATAACGGTAGAGGAGGTAATATTTATGAAGACAGTTGTATTAGGCAGATTGCAAGAAATAACTTGAACGAATTTAATGACGTAAATTAAGCAGGAAGATCTCGATTGGTGTGCGCCAGTTAAGACATTTAAGTGGCCGGGAATTCAGATACCAATTGATTTGAA
>NZ_JAOVYZ010000041.1 GCF_026413145.1 Limosilactobacillus kribbianus
TAGGCACACCGCCGGCGTTCATCCTGAGCCAGGATCAAACTCTCATATAAAATATAAGAATTTGAGATAGCTCTCAAATTAAAAGTTATTAAGCGAATTGACTTCGCAAATGTTTTGCTTCAAGTCACCGAAGTGATTGAAGACCCTACACATTTGATTCGTCGAAACTTTGTTCAGTTTTCAAAGGTCTACCATTTGTTAACCGCGAACAGATAACAAACTAATTATATCACGTTGCAATTAAATGTCAAGGATTAATTTTTATCAATCAAACTTGTTTAACGCAAGCGACTTAATTAATATATCATGTTGTCGAATCACTGTCAACAATTAATTTGACAAGTTTGAGGAAACATTGCTGTTCCTTTTGACAACGTTAATTACTATACCGTGAAACTCCCCCAACGTCAACCACCTTTTTTATAGACAAACTATCTTTTTTTGTCATTCCTTTAGTTTTCCGGTGCCCACAGTTTCAAATGTTAGGAATTGCAAAAATAAAACGGCCATTTCAAGCGGAATGCGCCGCTCAAAATAGCCGTTTACTAACAATTAAATTTCAGATTATTTTACCCGGGCCAGGAAGTAGTGCTTCTTCCCCTTCCGGACAATGACAAACTTGCCGTCGAAGTGACTGCTTGGGTCGATCTCCGCGTCAACATCATCGACCTTTTCACCGTTAATCCGGATGGCACCGTTAGAAACATCTTGACGTGCCTGCCGGCGAGATGGTTCGATCCCGTTGTCCGTCAGCCAGATCACGATATTTTCCTTCTTATTCTCTACGTCAACCGATGGCATGTTCTTGAAGCCCTGCTCAATTTCATCGACGGACAGGTCCGCAACATCCCCGGAGAAGAGGGCCTTGCTGATCCGTTCCGCTTCCTTGACGGCTTCTTCGCCGTGAACGAACTTCGTCACTTCTTCGGCCAGGCGGCGCTGTGCTTCCCGCTTCCATGGTTCGGCCTTGACCTTTTCTGCCAGGTCATCAATCTCGTCCTTGGAGAGGAAGGTGAAGTACTTGAGGTATTTAACCACATCACGGTCATCCTGGTTGATCCAGAATTGGTAGAACTCGTATGGTGAAGTCTTCTTCGGGTCAAGCCAAACCGCCCCACCGGCAGTCTTCCCGAATTTGGTTCCGTCAGACTTGAGCATCAACGGGATCGTCAGGCCGTAAACCTCGGTGTCAGAGCCTTCGATCTTGTGGATCAGGTCGATCCCGGACGTGATGTTCCCCCACTGGTCGGAGCCACCGATCTGCAGCTGAACGTCGTTGTTGCGGTAGAGGTGCAGGAAGTCGATTGCCTGCAGAATCTGGTAGGTAAACTCAGTGAAGGAGATCCCGGCTTCTAAACGACTGGCCACAACCTCCTTGTTCAACATCGTGTTCAGGTTGAACAGCTTCCCGTAGTCACGCAGAAATTCGATCATGTTGAGCTTGCTCAGCCATTCGTAGTTGTTGACGATCGTGAAGTTCTCGGTCCCGAAAAGCTTCTTCATCTGGTTAGTCAGGGCCGTGGTGTTGTGTTCCAGTTGGGATTCGGTCTTCAGCGTCCGCTCAGTCTTCCGGCCGGACGGGTCACCGATCGCACCAGTCCCACCACCAATAATGATCACCGGGTGGTGGCCCGCCAGTTGGAACCTCTTCAGAATCATGAATGGGATCAGGTGACCGATGTGCAGACTATCACCAGTCGGGTCGGTCCCACAGTAGAGGGCAATCTGCTTGTCTTCGGTCAGCTTCTTCAAGCCATCGAGGTCCGTGGCCTGGTTGATCGCACCCCGCCACTTCAAATCATCAATAATGTTCATCTGCTATTCCTCCATCCTAAAAGGTCCCGGATACAAAAAAGGCCCCTACTTCAACTGAAGTCAGGGACGATTTACCGCGTTACCACCTTGAATTGCAACCCACGCGTGAGCTACCGCTCTTCGTCGATAACGGGACGATCCGTTCAAGTTTGAAAGGCCCGCCAAGTGTAATTTGCCACGAGGATTGGTCCGCTCTCAATTGCCGCGAGCTCTCTGCATGTCCACCCCGCCAGCTACTCGATCCTGGCGAATTGCCTTTGATTATTGCCGTTATTGTACCCGCTGGCGGACCACGCTGTCAAGGTTCTTAAGAGCGCAAAAAAGATGAGGCACCGTCCAGTGCCCCATCCTTATTCAAATTATTCGTCTTTCTTTGCCTCGCGCTTCGGCTTTTCTTCCTTCTTGGCAACCGGTTCCGGCTGCTTCTTAGGCTTCTTTGGCACGTAAATTTCGTGAACGTAAGCCTCACCCGTCAGCTCAGCGACTGGCTTGAAGGTGTCCTTGAAGATTTCATCCAGGTCAACCCCGTCTGGATCTTCCTTGCTCTTTGTGAAGTAGAGAGTTCCAGCGGCCAGGACAACCGGCAGGAAGCAGGCAATCCCGATGATGACCAGGGCAATGCCGACGTAGGTCAGCACGTAGGTGGCGGTATAATTACCGTAGTAGGCCAGGCCACCGAAAATCAGGGTCCAAACCAGGATTGGCAGAACTTCCACCACGATATTGATCAGCAGGTAGTTCCACTTGCGGCCGCCCATAAAACGCCGGCTAGCAGTCAGGGCGTGGCGCATCGACTGGCCGAGGAACTGGGGTTGCTTTTCCCGGTAAAGAAAGTAGGACTGGGAGTATTCAATTGACTTCCACAGGATTACCACGTCGTTTGCGATCCGGATCAGCAGTGGCCAAACCGTGTTCTTGGTCATTCCACCGACCAGGCCGCCGACGATGTCTAAAGGCAGGCTCCACAGGAAGGTGAAGAGGCCGATGTAGAGGATGATCCGCCAAACCTGGTTTTTCCGCAGATGCTTGAAGTGCATCCAGATGGAACCGGCGCTGACTGGCTGCTCGGGATGCTTCAGGCGATCCTGGTAGGTGTACTGGACCGCCACCGTGTAGAAGTTGAAGAAGAACGAGAGGGCAATGGCGATGCCGGCCGCTGCCAGGATCTCCAGCAAGCCCATCCCCAGGCTAGCTGCCGAGGCCATCCCGTACATAATCATCATGACGCTCATCATCATTGATGACATCACGCTGGTGGCCAAAAAGGCCAGGATGCAGGTCAGGGCAATGAAGATGATGGTAATCCCACCGACCGGCCACATTGCCTTCAGATAATTAGGCTTTACCAGGGTCTTCAAGTCCTTGATAAAGTCCTTTAATGATAGCTTGTGTTGTTTTTTCATATTCGATACTCGACTCCATCTAAAATTGATTTATTGTCCATCATAACACAACTGATGTTAGTCACAATTCATTCGCTGAATTCTTCCAGCATTTTTCAAAAAAATTAAAAATTCCCGATCAAAGGCGACCGGGAATTTTTGCTTAACCGGTGGCTGCGGGTTGGGCAAACAAACCACCAATCAATTATTTTAGTACTTTTCCTTGCTGAGAACGTTCAGCTTATCATCGAAGTCGTAAACAACTGGCTGGCCAGTAGCCATTTCCAGGTTCATGATGTCTTCGTCAGAGATGTTTTCGATGTACTTGGAAAGGGCACGCAGGGAGTTACCGTGGGCAGCAATGATCACGTTCTTGCCATCCAGCAGCTTTGGTGCGATTTCGTCTTGCCAGAGCGGAATAACCCGTTCCAGGGTGACCTTCAGGTTTTCACCACCCGGAACAGTCCGTGGGTCCAGGTTAGCGTAACGACGGTCGTGCAGAGCAGAACCTTCGTCGCTGGCCTTCAGCAGTGGTGGCAGAACGTCGTAGGAACGACGCCAGATGTGGACCTGTTCGTCACCGTATTTTTCAGCAGTAGCCTTCTTGTTCAGGCCCTGCAGAGCACCGTAATGACGTTCGTTTAAGCGCCAAGTCTTGAATTCTGGGATCCAGAGCTGGTCGCATTCTTCCAGAGCGTAGTGCAGCGTCTTGATGGCACGCTTCAGAACGGAAGTGTAGGCATAATCGAATTCAATGCCGTGTTCCTTCAGGGCCTTACCAGCTTCCTTAGCTTGTTCAACACCCTTTTCGCTCAAGTCAACATCGATCCAGCCGGTGAACTTGTTGGCAAGGTTCCATTCACTTTGGCCGTGACGAATCAGTACTAATTTAGCCATATTGTTTTTGACCTCTTTCTTCTTAAAATACCATGCAGTTGCATTTCCATACCATTTTAATCCAATCCCGGATAAATTCCAATAGCAAGCCTCCTAAAATGTCGGCTTTTTGTGAAGCTCGTCACACGAGGCATCCCCATTACAAAAGCGCCTCACCAATTGTGGGAGACGCTTTTCTCTATATTACTATAAACCGGCCTTGGCACCGATATCATGACGGTAGAAGCATTCTGGCTCATCCAGGCCGTCCAGGTAGCGGTAGACCCGGTCATGGGCCTGCTTTAGGCTGGCATCCTTGGCTAGGACCATCAGCAGGCGCCCGCCATTTCCGCGCAGATCACCCAGGTCGCCGGTGACGTTGGCGTAGGCGATCTCAATGCCGTCCTCCTGGGGGAATTCACCCAGGGACTGGCCGTGAACCGGCTTGGTCGGGTAGCCCTTCGAAGCCAGGACAACCCCCAGGCAGGCCGCCGGATCCTCTTTGACTTCCGGCAGCGGCTGGTCGTTTAGGGCGGCGTCGACCAGGTCGAAGAGGTCGGTCGCAAGTCGTGGCAGGATGACCTGGGTCTCCGGATCCCCAAGCCGCACGTTGTACTCGATCACCTTGGGGCCGGCCGCGGTCAGGATCAGCCCGATGTAGAGGATGCCATGGTAGTTGTAGTCACCGGTCACCAAACCGTTGACGGTTGGCGTCACTACCTCGTCGACCATCCGCTGGTAGTCGGCCGCGCTCAATTGCGGCAACGGGCTGTAGGCACCCATGCCACCGGTGTTGGGGCCCTTGTCGCCGTCATAGGCTCGCTTGTGGTCTTGGGCCATCGGCAGGATCCGGTAGTGGTCGTTGCTCAAGAGAACAAACATGGAATATTCCTGCCCCTGCAGGCATTCTTCCAGCACCAGCCGGGCCTGACCCTGGCCAAACATCTCCTTGATCGTCTGAACCGCGGTATCACGGTCGGGGGCAATCACGACCCCCTTCCCGCCTGCCAGGCCGTTTTCCTTAATCACGACCGGGAAACCAAACTGGTCAACATCGCGAATCGCCGCCGTCTGGTCACGGTAGGAGGCGTGACGCGCAGTGGGAACGCCATAGTTATTCATGAAGTTTAAGGCGTAGTCCTTCGACCCTTCCAGCTGGGCGGCCCGGGCACTCGGTCCAAAGGCCTTCAGCCCCGCCGCACGGAAGTCGTCCACAATCCCGTCGACCAGGCAGTCCTCGGGGCCCACGAAGGTCCAGGCCACCTGGTGCTCCTTGGCAAAGCGGATTAGGCCCGCAAAGTCGGTTTCCGGAATGTCGACCGGCATGACGCCGACCGTCTTCATCCCCACGTTGCCGGGCGCGCAGTAGACCTGCTTGACCTTGGGGCTTTGCTGGAGTTTGTGGGCGATCGCGAACTCACGGCCCCCTTCACCAACTACTAATACGTTCACTTGTTCAGTCATCGATGCTTTCCCCTTTTTCTTGAAATCTGACCGCAACGATACGATCGGCAGCTACGATTTTAGTGCCGGAAGTGGCGAATGCCGGTGGTGACCATGGCAATGCCGTACTTATTGGCCATGTCGATGGATTCCTGGTCACGGATGGAGCCACCCGGTTGAACAACGGCCTTGATGCCGTGCTGGCCGGCGTATTCCACGCAGTCACCAAACGGGAAGAAGGCGTCGGAGGCCATCACGGTCCGGTCATCGATGTCGTCGCCGGCGTGCTTAACGGCGATCTTCAGGGAGTCGATCCGGTTCGGCTGACCTTCGCCGACACCCAGGGTCCGCTCGTCGTTAGCCAGGACGATGGCGTTGGACTTGGCGTGCTTGACGGCCTTCCAGGCAAACATCAGGTTCTTAAGCTGCTGTTCGGTTGGCTGAATGTCGGTGACGCACTTCCAGTCGTGGTAGTCCTCCTGCAAAGTGTCCTGTTCCTGCATCAGCATCCCGCCCATGACGGAGACAACCTCGTGCTTGGTTGGCTCGTCCTTCTTGGAGAAGTCGAGGCTGAGCAACCGAATGTTCTTCTTCTTGGCCAAAACGGCGTAGGCATCGTCGTCAAAGCCGGGAGCGATGACGATTTCCAGGAAGATCTTGTGCATCTTTTCGGCGGTGGCCAGGTCGACTTTCCGGTTGAGGGCAATCACCCCACCGAAGATTGAAACGGAGTCGGCGGTGTAGGCGCGGTCCCAGGCCTGTTCCAGGGTTTCACCGCGGCCAATGCCACACGGATTCATGTGCTTCATGGCCACAACGGTTGGTTCGTCGAATTCGCGAATGCAACGCAGGGCTTCGTCAGCGTCCTTGATGTTGTTGTAGGACAGCTTCTTGCCGTGCAATTGCTTAGCCTGGAGAATCGAGAAGTCCTTTGGCAGGGCGTCTTCATACAGCCAGGCCTTCTGGTGGGAGTTTTCGCCGTAGCGCATCGTTTCCTTCAGGTTCCAGGTCAGGGTCAGCTGTTCGGGGTCCTCCAGGCCGGTCTGCTTGGTCAGGTACTGAGAAATCAGGGCGTCGTAAGCGGCGGTGTGACGGAAGGCCTTGGCAGCCAGCTTGGCCCGGATATCCAGGGTAGTGTCACCGTTCTCCTTGATTTCGGATAATACCTGGTCGTAGTCCGCCTTATCCACGACGATGGTGACGTCGCGGTAGTTCTTGGCAGCGGACCGGACCATCGATGGGCCACCAATATCAATGTTTTCGATTGCGTCGGCAAGCTTAACGTCCGGCTTCTCGATCGTTTCCTTGAACGGGTAGAGGTTGACACAGACCAGGTCGATTGGCGTGATGTTGAGCTTCTTCAGCGTTGCCATGTGTTCTGGCAGTTCGCGCCGGGCCAGCAGTCCACCGTGGACGTACGGGTTCAGGGTCTTGACCCGGCCGTCCAGAATTTCAGGGAAGTGGGTGACGTCTTCGATGCTGATCGTCTTGACCCCCGCTTCATCGAGGACCTTCTTGGTACCACCGGTGGAAACAATTTCGTAGCCATTCTCTTCCAGGCCCTTAACGAAAGGAACCAGGTCGTTCTTATCAGATACACTTACCAATGCACGTTTCATGGATTAATTCTCCTTTTCATTCAATGCGGTTAATGCTTGTTTTAATGCTAATGGGTAAAGCTGGTGCTCGGTTGCGTGGACCCGGGTCTCCAGCGTCTCTTCGGTGTCCGTGGCCAGGATCGGCACGTGGCACTGGGCGATGATGGGACCGGAATCCAAGCCGGCATCAATATAGTGGACCGTGACCCCTGTTTGGGAGCGATGGTCGGCAAAGGCCCGCTCGATGGAGTGTAAGCCAGGGTATTCGGGCAACCAGGCCGGGTGCAGGTTGATGATCCGGTGGTCGTAGTGATTCAGAATCGTCGGCCCGACCACCCGCAAGTAGCCGGCCAGGGCGATGAAGTCAATCCCGTATTCTTGCAGGACGCCCAGGAGTTTCTCTTCGTAGGCCTCCTTGCCACCACAGGACTTGACGGTAAAGCTGACCGCCGGGATGCCAAGCCGCTTTGCTCGATCCATCACCGGCGCGTCCGGGTGGTTGCAAAACAGCAGAGCCAGTTCGCCCGGCAGGTCACCGGCTTGAAAGTGTTTGGCCAGGACCTCGAAGTTTGTTCCGTTGCCCGATGCCAAAATTGCGGTTTTCATTTGATTACGCCTCACTTAATTACAATCTTTTCTTCATCCGCCGGCCGGGACTGGAGCTGGCCGAGCTGGTAGCTAGCCATCCCCGCGCCCTGCAGCCGTTTTTGAACCGTGGCCGCCTGAGCTGGTGCCACCGCCAAGACAATCCCGATCCCCATGTTGAAGGTCTGGAAGCAGTCGGCAATCGGCAGCTGACCCAGTTCCTTTAGATAGTCGAAGATCGGCAGGGTCGGCCAGGCGGTGTGGTCAATCACGGCCTGGAGCTCGTCGTTAAACATCCGTGGCACGTTCTCAATCAATCCGCCACCAGTGATGTGGCTGATCCCGTGAAGCAGACCAGCGCGAATCAGCGGCAGGAGCTGGCGGACGTAGATCCGGGTCGGCGTCAGCAGGGCCTCCCCGACCGTCTGTCCTTGCAACAGCTCCGGTTTGTCGTTCAGCTGAACGTCGTGATCCTTGAAGAGGATCTGCCGAACCAGGGAAAAGCCGTTGGAGTGGAGGCCGCTGGACGGCAGGCCCAGCAGGACGTCGCCCTCCTGGGGCAGGTCCGCGGTCAGCAATTGGTCCTTTTCAACAACCCCGGTCACAGTGCCCGCCAGGTCGTACTCTTCCTTGGCGTACATGTCCGGCATCTCGGCGGTCTCCCCGCCGACCAGGGCCGTGTGGGCGTCCCGGCAGCCGGCCGCCACGCCGGAGACGATGTCGGCCATCTTTGCCGGTTCGTTGTGGCCGGTGGCGATGTAGTCGAGGAAGAAAAGTGGCTCAGCGCCCTGGGCCAGGACGTCGTTGACGCACATTGCCACGACGTCGATCCCGATCGTGTCGTGCTTGTTCATCTTCTGGGCGATCAGGAGCTTGGTCCCCACGCCATCGGTCCCGGAAACCAGGATCGGGTGCTTGACCTTTAATTCACCCAGGTCGAACATCCCGCCGAAGCTGCCGATCCCGGACATGACGCCGGGCCGGTCAGTGGACTTGACGGCATCCTTGATTCGGTGAACGAGTTCGTATCCCGCGTTGACGTCAACGCCGGCTTCTTGATAGCGGTTCATGATAATCGTTCCTTTCGTGCGCGTCGTTCCTGTTCATTCAGCGACTTCAGATAGCCGGCCTCATAGTCGTAAAGCGGTGTCGGGTAGTCGCCGTTGAAGTAGGCCACCGTCAGCCCGCCGTACGGGGCATCCCCGGCATCGGGAACGCTGATCGCCTTGACCAGGCTGTCAACGCTCAGGAAGCCCAGGGTGTCGGCCCCGATCTGTTGGCGCATTTCCTCAACGGAGTAGTGCGCCGCCATCAGTTCGGACCGGGTCGAAACGTCGATTCCGTAGAAGCACGGGAAGCGGAACGGCGGCGAGGAAATCAGGAGGTGGACCTCCTTGGCCCCGGCGTCTCGAAGCATCTGAACGATCTGCTTGGAGGTCGTCCCCCGCACGATTGAGTCGTCAACGACCGCGACCTTCTTACCGTTGACCACCCCGCGGACGGCGGAGAGCTTCATGTGGACACCCTGTTCACGCAGGGCCTGGGTTGGTTGAATGAAGGTCCGGGCAATATACTGGCTCTTGATCAGCCCCATCTCGTACGGCAGGCCCGATTCCTCGGCGTAGCCACTGGCGGCGGACAGGGAGGAATTCGGCACCCCGATCACCATGTCGGCGTCGACCGGGTGCTCGCGGGCCAGCAACCGGCCCATCTGTTTGCGGGCATTGTGGACGGTCACCCCGTGGATGATCGAATCCGGCCGAGCAAAGTAGATGTATTCCATCGAGCAGATCGCCAGCTGGGTGTCGGTGGTGTAGTGGTCGATGTGCAAGCCGTCGCGGTCGATCACGATCAGCTCACCCGGCTGGACGTCGCGGACGAACTGGGCGTTGACGATGTCCAGGGCACAGGTCTCGCTGGCGACCACGTAGGCGCCGTTGTCCAGTTGACCGATGCACAGCGGGCGAATCCCGTTCGGGTCGAGGGCCGCCACCAGCCGGTCCTTTTGGAGGAGCAGGAAGGCAAAGCCGCCGTGAACCTGGTTGAGACTCTTCTTCAAGGCGGGGATAAAGCCCTCCTTGATGTGCTTGCGGATCAGGTGGATCAGGATTTCGGTGTCGGAATCGGATTGAAAGACCGCCCCGTCATCCTCCAGTTCCCGCCGCAAGGTAACCGCGTTGGTCAGGTTCCCGTTGTGGGCGAGGGCAATGTCGCCGTCGTGGAAGCGGAAAAGGAATGGCTGGACATTGGCAATCGAATTGTGGCCGCTGGTGCCGTAGCGAACGTGACCGATGGCCGAGTCGCCAACCAGCCGCTTGAGCTCAGCCGGATCGGCGAAGACGTGGGCCAGCAGTCCCCGATCGCGGTGCTGGTAGAGGGTGGTGCCGTCGCTGGAGACGATCCCGGCCCCCTCCTGGCCACGGTGCTGGAGGGTGTGGAGACCGAAGTAGGTCAACTGGGCGGCGTCGGGCGCGCCAAAGACCCCGAAGACCCCACATTCTTCATTTAATCCTTTGATTTCATTTGGCACGGAATTGCCTCCTCCCAAATCTTTTGTAGTTCCGTTACGTTTTGGTTAATCTCGGCGTCGGCCAGGTGGGCTTCCAGCCAGTGGGTGTTGGTGACTGTCCCGACAAACTGGGCGTCATCCCCCAGGTCCTGTTCAAAGGCGGCAACGTGGTCCGGCGCAACGGTGACGACGAAGCGGCCCGGCGTTTCACTGAAGAGCTGGGCGGAAGTCAGGTGGCGGAAATTCAGGTTCAGCCCCCGGTCGGTCTTGAAGAGGGTTTCGGCCAGGGCAACTCCCAAGCCACCCTCGCTCAGGTCGTGGGCGCTCTGGACGTGGCCGTTCTCCATCGTGTGGAGCAGGCGCTGCATGTAGTCGTGAACGTGGTCGAGGTCGAATTCCTTGACAATCCCGCTGATGTCGCCGGTCAGCATCTTCTGCAATTCGGAACCGGCGTAGTCGTCGCGGGTCGCACCGACCAGGTAGACCCGGTCGCCAGCGCGCTGGACAAAGCTTGGCACGACGCGATCAATATTCTTAACCAGGCCCACCATGCCGACCATCGGCGTTGGGTGAATGGCCTGGCCGTTATTTTCGTTATAAAGGGAAACGTTCCCGGAGATGACCGGCGTATCAAAGACCCGACAGGCATCCGCCATCCCCTTGACGGACTGGTGGAGCTCCCAGAAAATCTCGGGATCGTTGGGATCACCGTAGTTCAGGCAGTCGGTGATCGCCAGTGGTTCGGCACCGCTGGCAATGATGTTGGCGGCAGCCTCGGTCAGGGCGATTTGGCCCCCAACTTCGGGACTGAGGTAAACGAAGCGGCCGTTGCCGTCCGTCGTCATCGACAGACCCTTGTGCGTCCCGCGAACGCGGAGCACGCCGGCATCGCTGCCGGGGCCGACAACCGTCGAGGTCCGCACCTGGGAATCGTATTGCTGGTAGAAACTGCTCTTGTCGGCAATCGTCGACTGGGCCAGCAGGTCACGGAGCGTCTGTTCGGCATCCTTAATTTCTGGTTGCCATGCTTCTTCCTGCTCGGCCGCGGTGATCCGAGCTGGCTTCTTTTCGTCGCTGGCTTCTTCCAAGACGTCGTCGGTCAGGGTAGAAACCGGAATGTCGCAGACAACCTGACCATCGTGGTGCAGGACGTACTGGTGGCTTTCCGTGATCCGGCCGATCGTGACGGCATCGAGATCGTAGAAGTCAAAGATCTTCTTGACGTCCTCCTCGTGACCCTTGTTGACACAGAGGAGCATCCGTTCCTGGGATTCACTCAGCATGATCTCGTAGGCGGACATGTTGGTTTCCCGCTGCGGAACCAGGTCGAGGTCGAGGTCCATGCCAGACTTCCCTTCCGAGGCCATTTCGGCACTGGAGGAGACGATTCCGGCGGCCCCCATGTCCTGGATGCCGACCAGCCAGTCGGGGTGCTTGGTAATCAGTTCCAGGCAGGCCTCCAGCAGAAGCTTTTCCATGAATGGGTTACCGACCTGGACGGCGGAACGCTGGGTGGCGTTTTCGTCGCTGAAGTCAGCGGAGGCGAAGGTGGCGCCGTGGATCCCATCACGACCGGTCTTGGCACCGACGTACATGACGGCGTTGCCGATCCCGGCGGCCTTCCCCTTTTGAATGTCTTTTTGGTCCATCAACCCGACGCTCATGGCGTTGCAGAGGACGTTGCCTTGGTAGCAGGGGTCAAAGGTGGTTTCACCGGCAATGGTTGGGATCCCCATGCAGTTGCCGTAGTCACCGATCCCGCGCACCGTGCCGTCGACCTTCATTCGGGTCGTCGCGTTGTCGAGCTCGCCGAAGTGCAGAGAGTCGAGGGAAGCAACCGGCCGGGCACCCATGCTGAAGATGTCCCGCAGGATGCCACCGACCCCGGTTGCGGCCCCCTGGTAGGGTTCGACCGTCGTCGGGTGGTTGTGGCTTTCGGCCTTGAAAACGACCGCCTGGCCATCGTCAATGTCGACGACCCCGGCACCTTCACCGGGCCCCTGCAGCACACGGTTGTTCTTATTCGGGAAGAGGCGCAGGACGGGCTTGGACTTCTTGTAGGAGCAGTGCTCACTCCACATTGCAGAGAAGAGGCCGGTTTCCGTGTAGTTCGGCAGCCTGCCCAGGAGCTTTTCGCTGATGTAGTTGTACTCGTCCTCACTCAGGCTCCAGTCCAGGTAGGGCTTCTTTTCTTTGATCTCTTCCGGCGTCATTGCTTGTTCCATTTTATTCCCCCACTTTCACGCGTCCGTTCGCCAACAGCGACTTGAATAACCGTAAGCCGTCCGTGTTGCCGAGGATGGCTTCAACTGCCCGTTCCGGATGGGGCATCATTCCCAAAACGTTGCCACGCTTGTTAGTAATTCCAGCAATATTTCGCAAACTACCATTTGGATTCTCCTCTGCGTACCGAAAGACGACCTGGTGATTGGCTTCGAGCTCGTTCAGTGTTTCTTCGTCGGCGTAAAAGCTGCCGTCGGCGTGAGCGATCGGCAGGGCGATCCGCTCGTGCTCCTGATACTGGGTGGTAAAGAGGGTCTGGTTGTTGACGACTTCCAGCGGCACGGTCTTGCAGACGAACTTCTGGGAGTCGTTCCGTTTGAGGGCCCCCGGCAAGAGACCGGCCTCCGTCAGGATCTGGAAACCGTTGCAGGTCCCGAAGACGGGCTTGCCTTCATTAGCTATCTTAATGATTGCCGGCATGATGTTGGTGAAGCGGGCAATCGCACCCGCGCGCAGGTAGTCACCGTAGGAAAAGCCCCCCGGCAGCATGACGGCGTCGTAACCGTCCAGGCTGCTCTCGTGGTGGGAAACGTAGTCGACATCCGCCCCGCAGACGGTGCCCAGGGCCTCGTACAGGTCAACGTCACAGTTGGAGCCTGGGAAAACAATTACCGCAATCTTCATTATGCTTCCTCCAATACCTGGTAGTGATAGGTCTCCATGTTGAAGTTCACCAGCAGCTGATCGGCGATTTCCTTGACGGCCTTATCGACCGCATCCCCGGTGCCCTTGATCGTGACGTCGAAGAACTTGCCGACGTGAACGTCCGTTACTTCGTCGTGGCCCAAGGTGTGGATGGCTTCCTTGATCGTGTCGCCCTGGGGGTCAAAAACTGATTGCTTGTAGGTTACGAAAATCCGAACATTAGTCATGATTAGTCCTCCTCCGCTAAGGCGTTTTGCAGGCGTGATAATACTTCGTCATAGGTCTGGGTGAGGTCCGCAAGCTTGCGCCGATAAACATCCTTGTCCAGGTGCTCGTCGGTCTTGAGATCCCACAGCCGGCAGTTATCAGGTGAGAATTCGTCAGCCAGGACAATGTCGCCGTTCGTCAGGCGACCAAATTCCAGCTTGAAGTCAACGAGTTGCATCCCCGCCTTTTCAAAGAGCGGCTTGAGCAGGCCGTTGACTTCGCGACAGAGGCCCCACATCTTTTCGAGGTCCTCATGGCTGGCAATGCCGAGGGCGATGGCGGCCGATTCGTTGATGAACGGGTCGTCCAGCTTGTCGCTCTTGAAGAAGGTTTCCTCAACCGGTTCCGGCAGCACCTTTCCTTCGTCGAGACCGTAGCGGCTGGCGAAGTGGCCAGCAATGACGTTGCGGGTAACGAACTCCAGTGGGAACATCTGGCACTTCTTGACCAGGTCCTCGGTGGCGGAAAGCTGCTTGATGAAGTGGGTCGGGATCCCGTGTTCAATCAGGTAGTTAAATACCAGGTCAGAGATGGCCTTGGCAGCGGCTCCCTTGCCGGCGAAGTGGTCCTTCTTCTTGCCGTTCAGCGCGGTTGCCTGGTCCATATAGACGACCCGCAGTACGTCGGGATCATCCGTCTGCCACATCTGCTTAGCTTTTCCGGTATACAGTAACTTATCCATTGTCTTGCTGGCTCCTTTTGTAAAACACGAACTATATTAGTTAGTGAGCGGCGTTTATTCGCTCTTTATGCCATCAATATACTATCTGGGCCTGGTGATGTCAACACTATTTGCAAACATAATTGCGTTGATTCAGCCATAAAGTTCGCGTTTGCTGTAAGAAGTGGACTACTGGCCGGTCGCTAAGAAATCTTTTTGATTAAATTTCTTACCATATAGAGCCTAGCTGATAGACACCATCATCCGAAATGTTTTCTTGACTTTCATAAAAGTGGTGTTAAACTACAAAACAATTAGAAAATGATTAGACGTTGAAGAGAAGAGTAGTGCCAATGACTTTTCACAGAGAATCCCGAATGATGAGAAGGGTAATCGTCAGCCGCACGAAGATGAGCTCCGAGTTTTTTCTCCCGGTCGCAGGGCTGGGGAAACGGTTGACAACCGGTATCATGTCGGGTCTTCACTCAGTATCATTGGGTGAGTACTTATTAAGGCTGTCGGTGCGAGCTGGCAGCGAATCAGGGTGGTACCGCGAAAGCCTTCGTCCCGGAATCCTAGCAATAGGACCGGCGACGAAGGCTTTTTATTTTTCAGAAAGGGGTTGATTCAAATGACAGCAAACGCACGCAACGGTCTGGCACTGGCAAATGGTCAGTGGCAGAACCAGTCGCAGCAGGGAGCGCTCCAGGTGGCGGTGCTCAATCTGATGCCGACCAAGCTGACGACCGAGCTCCAGTTTCTCAAGCGCTTTGATAACCTGGCCACCGACGTTACGGTCAGCTTCCTCTATCCGGCCAGCCATCACTTCAAGGGAATTTCCCCCGTCATTATCAAAAAGCACTACCTCAGTCTTGCCCAGGTTCAGGACAACTACTTTGACGGCCTGGTAATCACCGGAGCGCCGGTCGAGCAGCTTCCCTTTGAAGCCGTCGACTACTGGCAGGAATTTCGTCAGGTTCTCACTTGGGCCCAACACCACGTCTGCGAAACCCTCTTTGAATGCTGGGCCGCCCAGGCGGGACTCTTCGTCGACTTTGCGATTCGAAAACGGCAGCTGGCCAGCAAGCTGTTCGGCGTTTACGCAGCTAACCAGGTCAACTCCCGTTCACGCCTCGCTCGCGATTTCGGTGCCGGGGGCTGATCAAGATGCCCCAGTCCCGGCACAGCACCAGCGTCCTGGATCCCCACCACCTACCCGGCGATCTCGCAATCATCGCGGCCAGCCAGGGAGCCGGACCACTGATTCTGCGGTCCCATCAACGTCGTCACACCTACATTACCGGCCATCCGGAATACGACCGCGACACACTGGCCAATGAATACTACCGGGATCAAAAAAAGCGGCGCGCCATCCACGCCCCGCAGAACTACTTCATTAACGGAACGGGCGGGCCAGTCAATTATTCCTGGCAAAACTCCGCCCAGCTCATTTACCAAAACTGGTTCACGATCATCAAACAAGAAAGCAGGTTATTAATATGACAGAAAACAAGCACAACTACCATTTTGAAACCCTCCAAGTTCACGCCGGTCAGCACGTTGACGAGACTGGCTCCCGCGCGGTGCCAATTTATCAAACCACCTCCTATGTCTTTAAGGATGCCAAGGAGGCCGCCGACCGCTTCAGTCTCAAGTCCCCTGGCAACATCTACACCCGACTGACCAACCCAACCACCGACGTTGTCGACAAGCGGGTTGCCGCCCTGGAAAACGGGACGGCCGGGGTTACCCTGGCCACTGGCTCGGCCGCCATTACCGCCGCCATCCTGAACATTGCCGCGGAGGGTGACGAGATCGTAGCCGCCAGCACGCTGTACGGTGGGACCTACGACCTCTTCGCCGTTACCCTGCCGAAACTCGGCATCACCACCCACTTCGTTAACCCGGACGATCCCGAAAACTTTGCCAAGGATATCAACGACCACACCAAGGCCCTCTACGTCGAAAGCATCGGCAACCCGCGGATCAACCTGGTGGACTTTGAAAAGATCGCCGCAATCGCCCACCAGCACGGCATCCTGCTGATTGTCGACAACACCTTCGGGACGCCTTACCTGGTAAAGCCACTTGACCACGGTGCTGACGTGGTGGTCCACTCGGCAACCAAGTTCATCGGCGGCCACGGGACCACAATGGGCGGCGTGATCGTCGAAAACGGCAAGTTCGACTACCGAGCCAGCGGTCGCTACCCCGGCTTCACCGAACCAAACGACCAGTACGACGGAATCGTCTTCGCGGACCTGCTGGGAGCCGCCTTCACCACCAAGGTTCGGGCCGAGACGCTGCGGGACCTCGGTGCCACGATCAGCCCGTTCAACTCCTTTCTCCTCTTGCAGGGACTAGAATCCCTGTCACTGCGGGTTGAACGTCACGTGGCCAACACCCGCAAGATCGTCAAATTCCTGAGCAACCACCCGAAAGTCGCTTGGATCAATTATCCCGAACTGCCGGACAGCCCTTACAAACCACTGGCCGACAAGTACTTCCCGAAAGGCGTCGGCTCCATCTTCACCCTTGGTCTCAAGGGGGGGCGAGGAAGCCGGCAAGCAGCTGATTGCCAATCTGAAGCTCTTCTCCCTGCTGGCCAACGTAGCGGATGCCAAGTCGCTGATTATCCATCCAGCTTCAACGACCCACGCCCAGCTGAACGATGAGCAGCTCAAGGCCGCCGGGGTCACACCCGACCTAATCCGGGTTTCCGTCGGGATTGAAAACGCCGACGACCTGATCGCCGACCTTGACCAAGCACTCGCCAAAATTTAGAAAGTCATGTGGTAATAAGTCAAGATAAAATTATCACTGACAAACTTGTTTTGACCAGATTTTTGACGCACTTAAATAAGCCTTGGTACCAAGGTGTTTTAAAAGCTAAGCGTCGAGAATCAAT
>NZ_JAOVYZ010000042.1 GCF_026413145.1 Limosilactobacillus kribbianus
TTCAAATCAATTGGTATCTGAATTCCCGGCCACTTAAATGTCTTAACTGGCGCACACCAATCGAGATCTTCCTGCTTAATTTACGTCATTAAATTCGTTCAAGTTATTTCTTGCAATCTGCCTCATCAAAAAAGGATTGCGATTTCGCAATCCTTTTTTGATGACGTGGGAAATAACCGTGGGCCTAGTGTCTAGCGCAGCGAAGCAAGTTGGCTACGGACGAAAGCCGATGCCTTCAGCGTCGACTCCTACCCTAGTAACCTCTCGCCCCACTTCGATGGTTATTTTCCACTCACTTTTTTATTAATAACGGAGAATGAGAGATTCGAACCCTCGCGCCGCTTTCGCGACCTACACCCTTAGCAGGGGCGCCTCTTCAGCCACTTGAGTAATTCTCCAAAAACTTTGTGGGCAACTATGCACTCACTACCTAATAGTGTAACGCAATTATCATAAAAATACTAATGTTTTAGATTTGTATTGAAATAAAAAGAAAATGGGCAATTTTGATTGCGATTCATTGCAATAAAAACATGTTCCCAACCGGCGTGGAGGTTGAAACGAGGACCAATTTACGGTACAGTAGTGGAGTACGTGAAACAATAATTGTTTCACGAAAGGAGTTAAGATTAATGAATCCTGAACAATTTCAGCACCGACTGGCGGACCACGGGATTGAATTGACAGCTGCTCAAATGGAACAGTTTGCCACCTATTACCGGATGCTGGTCGAAAGCAATCAACACGTTAATCTCACGCGGATTACCGCCGAAAATGACGTTTATCTCAAGCATTTCTATGATTCCATCATTGGCGCCTTGGCTGAACCACGCTTGCAGACCGAATCGCTGACGCTGTGTGATATTGGCGCTGGTGCTGGTTTCCCATCACTGCCGTTAAAAATTGCCTTCCCGCAATTGAAGGTCACCATTGTTGACTCGCTAAATAAGCGGATTAATTTTTTGGACGACCTGGTCACGACGCTGGGACTGACCGATGTCCAATTGATTCACGATCGTGCCGAAACCTTCAGTGCCAAGAAGAGCCCGCATCGGGAGCAATTTGACCTGGTCACGGCCCGGGCCGTTGCCCGTTTGGCAGTCCTTAGTGAGCTTTGTCTGCCGGCAGTCAAGGTTGGTGGAGAATTCGTGGCCTACAAGGCACTGGCGGCACCAGAAGAACTGACCCAGGCCCAAGCGGCAATCAAAAAGCTTGGCGGTCAGGTGCGGCAGACGGTTAAATTAACACTACCGGAAATTGACGAGGAACGTAACGTCATCTTAATCGACAAGGTTGCGCCAACGCCGGGTAAATACCCGCGGCGTCCGGGTTCACCGAATAAAAAGCCAATTCAATAGGTGAGGGGGAGAAAACATGGCATTTTCGCTGTTTAACTTTGGTAAAAGCGACTCGAATAACGGAAAAAACAAAGTGGTTGATATTAAGCTGGACCAGATTGTGCCCAACCGTTACCAGCCACGGAAGGTCTTTGATCAGGAAGACCTGCAGGAGCTGGCCCACACGATCGAAGAGCACGGACTCCTGCAACCGATTGTCCTTCGTGAGTACGAACCGGCGAAGTACGAAATCATCGCAGGGGAGCGGCGCTATCGGGCAATGAAGCTCTTAAACTGGGATACTGCTCCGGCGATCATTAAGAAGATGACGGATGAAGAGTCCGCATCCTTAGCCCTGGTGGAAAACCTGCAGCGGGCCCAACTGAGTTCAGTTGAAGAGGCCCAGGCCTATCGCCAATTGATGGATCTCAATCACTTGACTCAGGCAGCCCTCGCCAAGGGGATGGGAAAGAGCCAATCCTTCGTGGCTAATAAACTGCGGCTCTTAAAGCTGATTACCCCGGTTCAGACCGCCATTTTGGATCACCGCATTTCTGAACGGCACGGGCGGGCCCTGCTGGACTTGGATGAGGATCAGCAACGGACGATGCTGATGCGGATTGTCAATGAGCGGCTGACCGTTCGGCAAACTGAGGACGAGGTTGCCAAGCTTTTGGGCCGGCCACTCCCATCCGTAGTTGCCAAGCAGAAGGCGGCAGCCCGGGAAGAAGCTCAGCAGCCGGCCGATCCGGCCCCAGCTAAACCAGTCCCGGCGCCTAAAAAAGCCAAGCCAACTAAAAAGGCAGCGCATAAGCGGACCAGCAAAAAGCCAGCGAAGACTAGTTCAAAGGCCAGCGACGGCCGAATTGCTTTGAACACGATCAAAAAATCCATCCAGATGGCGACCGAGAATGGTTTTAAGGTTACGACTCACGAGAGCAGCACTAAGGATAGCTACCGGATTACCATCGAGATTCCAAAGGAGCAGTAAGGAGGAATAGTATGGCTGCAGTAATTGCCTTAGCCAACCAAAAAGGTGGCGTCGGCAAGACCACCACGAGTATTAACCTGGGGGCGTGCCTGGCCGATTGCAAGCAGCGGGTCCTACTGATTGACTTGGATCCACAGGGGAACGCCACCAGCGGTTTAGGGATTGAAAAACGTGATATTGAAAAAAGTGTCTACGATGTGCTGATTAATGAGGTTCCGCTCAAGGAAGTCATTCAGCCGTCCAGTCATCCGGGGCTCGATATTGCACCGACCACGATTGCCCTCTCGGGGGCCGAGGTAGAATTGACCAACTTGATGGCTCGCGAAACGCGCCTGAAGGATTCCTTCGGCGATGTGCGCGACCAGTACGACTTTATTCTTATTGATTGCCCGCCATCGTTGGGGCTGCTGACGATCAACGCCTTTACGGCGGCCGATTCAATCCTGATCCCGGTTCAGAGTGAGTACTACGCACTGGAAGGCCTGAGCCAGCTGCAAAATACGATTAACCTGGTAAGAAAGCACTTCAATCCAAACATGAAGATTGAAGGGGTGCTGTTGACCATGTATGATAAACGGACCAACCTGGGCCAGCAGGTCAACGCCGAGGTCCGCAAGGCCTTTGGCGATTTGGTCTACCAAACGGTAATTCCGCGCAATGTCCGCCTATCTGAGGCGCCGAGTCACGGTCTAGCAATTGTTGATTACGACAAGCGATCGACCGGGGCCACCGTCTACCAAGAGTTAGCAAAGGAAGTGTTGGCAAAACATGGCAAAGCGTAAAACAAGTGCCCTCGGTCGGGGGATTGAGGCTCTTTTTGAAGAAAATTCCGTTGACGAATCCAATGCCAGCGAAAGCGTCCAGGACGTTTCCCTGAGTGCAATCCGGGCCAATCCCTACCAGCCCCGGCGGACCTTTGATCAAGCCGGCCTCCAGGAACTAGCGGATTCGATCAAGAAGTCGGGGGTTTTCCAGCCGATCATCCTACGCCAACCGGATCCCCAAGTTGATCGCTATGAGCTGGTGGCTGGTGAACGGCGCTTCCGGGCGTCCAAGCTAGCTAAGCAGAAAACGATCCCGGCAATTGTTCGGGTGATGAGCGATGAGCAGATGATGGAGATTGCCGTTTTGGAAAACCTTCAGCGCGAGGATCTGACACCGCTGGAAGAGGCCCAGGCCTACCAAACACTGATGACTAAGCTCTCCTTAACCCAGGCCCAGGTGGCCGCTAAGTTGGGGAAGAGCCGGCCCTACATCGCCAATTATTTACGGCTGCTGGGCTTGCCGGAGCCGATTAAGGAAGCCCTCAACGCCGGCGACCTCTCTATGGGCCAGGCCCGGACAATTCTGGGGCTCAAGGACAAGCGCCAGCTGACTAAGCTCGCCAAACGGGCCGTTGACCAAAATCTGACGGTTCGCCAGCTGGAAAAGCTGGTTGCCGAGATGAACGGGACGGCGGTGAAGAAGAGTCACCATAAGAATCAGCGCAAACCGGTTTATATCCGGGAGGCTGAGAACCAGTTGCAGAGCAAGTTTGGCACCAAGGTTGCCCTTGCCCAGAGCCGGAAAAAAGGGAGCGGCAAGATTGAGATCCCGTACTCATCTACGGAAGACTTGACGCGGATCCTTGAATTATTGAACATTTCATTGGACTAGGAGGAATTACTATGGCAACTTACGATAAAGGCGACATTGTAATGATGAAAAAGCCCCACCCGTGCGGCACCAACCGCTGGCAGATTACCCGGGTTGGTGCAGACATTAAAATCCAGTGCACGGGTTGTGGCCACCTGGTGATGATGACCCGCCAGAAGTTTGATAAGGGTCTCAAAAAGGTTTTGGAGCACGCGGATTCGGCGGATAAATAAATTTTGAATTAATGTCCACAAAACCGTTGAGATAGCTTAAAATAAAAATTATTGATTAATTAAAAAGGAAAGTGAATTATTCATGTCATTAACTGCAGGAATCGTCGGCTTGCCAAACGTCGGTAAGTCAACGCTGTTTAACGCCATTACCAAGGCGGGGGCCGAGATGGCCAACTACCCATTCGCAACCATTGACCCGAACGTGGGGATGGTGGAAGTGCCCGACTCCCGATTGGACCGGATTCAGGAGCTGATCCCCGCCAAGAAGATTGTGCCAACCACCTTTGAATTTACCGACATTGCCGGGATTGTTAAGGGTGCCAGCAAGGGTGAAGGGCTTGGTAACAAGTTCCTGGAAAACATTCGACAGACTGACGCAATCGTCCACGTGGTCCGGGCCTTTGATGACGACGACATCACCACGGTTTCCGGGAAGGTCGATCCGATTGAAGATATTGACACGATCAACCTAGAATTGATCATGGCTGACTTGGATGCCGTTAACAAGCGTCTGAGCAAGGTTCAACGAGCTGCTAAAGGTCGGGACAAGGACGCTCTGGCCGAACTGGCGGTCTTAAATAAGATCAAGCCGGTCTTAGAAGACGGGAAGAGCGTGCGGTCGATTGACTTTTCCGACGACGAGAAGAAGATCGTCAAGGGCCTCTTCCTGCTGACCAGCAAGCCGGTCCTCTATGTTGCTAATATTTCTGAAGACGACATGGCCGATCCCGACAACAGCAAGTACATGGCAGCCATCAAGGAACACGTCAAGGGTGATGGCGAGGTCATCGGGATTGCCGCCGCTGCCGAAGAACAGATCGCCGAGATGGACGATGCTGACAAGGCCGACTTCCTGGAAATGGAAGGGGTTAAGGAACCAGGCTTGAACCGTCTGATTCGGGCCGCTTACAAGTTGCTCGGCCTGGAAACCTTCTTTACGGCCGGTGGACCAGAAACCCGGGCCTGGACTTTCAAAAAGGGCACCAAGGCTCCACAGGCTGCCGGGATTATTCACTCCGACTTTGAACGGGGCTTCATCCGTGCTGAAGTGATGAGCTTCGACGACCTGGACAAGCTGGGCTCCGCGGCCGCCGTCAAGGAAGCCGGGAAGCTGCGCCTGGAAGGTAAGGATTACGTAATGCAGGACGGCGATATCGTCGAATTCCGCTTTAACGTCTGATTTTGAACGCGATTAAGGGAACGAGAGGAGTTTATTTGTGAGCGAAGAGAAAGCACGCAATGCTGCGGCCGGTCAACGGCAAAAGCAGCACGTTAAGGCTCAACGTCAGGCCCAGGGTAGCGTCTACAGCAAGTACAACCTGACGCGCAAGAACGAAGAATTTATGTACCAGCTGAACAAACAGTTGGATCGGATCGGGGTGGCTAGCGCCGACAAGCCGGCCATGCTGGAGGAAACCGCTCAGCAGTTGGCCGCGGGGCAAAAGCAGGGCAAGACTGCCAAGGCTCTCTTCGGCACCCCGACGGAACAGGCTAAGGAGTTGAAGAAACCTAAGAAGACCCCGGAACACGTGTCGAAGCAGTCTATCCGCTTGATGGCAATCGACAACATGCTGATTTTCCTGAGTATCTTCACCTTCATGTTCGGGTTAATGTATTGGATGACTCCGGCGGCAATGCATAGCCAACGGGCTGGTAGTAGTGGTATCACCGCCATCCTGCTGGTCGCTATTCTTGGGGGGCTCCTGTTTGTTTACGTGGCTCGCCAATTGCAGCCAACTAAGAACAAGAACGGCAAGTGGGTTCAGACCAAGCCAATGTGGTTCCGGGTGCTGACCGTTGCCTTTGGGCTGGTGGCTTGGCTGGCAGTCTACATGCTGGCTTCCCTGCTGCCAAACGCGGTTAACCCACGCCTGAATCAGTGGGCCTACCTGATCATCGCGGTGGTAACCTTTGTTGGTGATATTATTTACCGGCGGCGTTATCACATTACCGGTGGCTTCTACGGCAACCGGCGGAAGTAAAATTATTGAGGAACAGTTCATTGCAGAGCATGCAATGAACTGTTTTTTTGTCCGCCAAATTCGCTGATTCACAATTGCTTAAATTGCAACTATTAAAAAATTAGTTAAATTAATTAGCGAAAAGTAACCATTCTTAACAAATGTAAAAATATTCAAGAAAACTGTGGACAATTGTTCAAAGAATTGTTACACTGTAAACGTAATCAAATGAAAGCGTATTCAAAAAAGGAGACATCACGATGAAGTTAACACAAGCACAATTAGCTAAGTACATGGACCACACGATGCTGAAGCCAGAGGCCACCGCTGAAATGATCGACAAGACCGTTGCCGAGGCACGCAAGTACAACACCGCTTCCGTTTGCATCAACCCGTACTGGGTTAAGCGGGTTCACGAAGGCCTTGCCGGGACCGACATTAACACCTGCACCGTGATCGGCTTCCCTCTGGGGGCGACTTCCACGGCCAGCAAGGTCTTTGAGACCAAGCAGGCAATCGAAGACGGTGCCGACGAGATTGATATGGTCATCAACATCGGTGAACTGAAGGGCGGTCACGACCAGGCGGTTGAGGACGACATCCGGGCCGTTGCCGAGGCAACCCATGAAAAGGGCAAGCTCCTCAAGGTGATCATCGAGAACTGCCTGCTGACGGACGACGAGAAGAAGCGGGCCTGCGAATTAACCGTCAAAGGCGGTGCCGACTTCGTTAAGACTTCCACCGGCTTCTCCACTTCCGGTGCCAAGGTTGAAGACGTCAAATTAATGCGGGAAACCGTTGGCCCAGACTTCAAGATCAAGGCTGCCGGTGGGATCCACAGCCTGGCCGAAGCTTACGGCATGATCGAAGCTGGTGCTAACCGGCTCGGGGTCTCCGCTTCCGTTCAAATCCTTGAAGAAGCTGCCAAGCAGGACTAGTTCGCCACTAATTTTTAGCTAACAAGTATTCCAGATGGAGGGGTAAAAATGGCTTATAAACGTGTATTTGTAATTGTAATGGATTCCGTTGGGACAGGTGCCGCTGCCGACGCCGCCAAGTTCGATGATGTTGGTTCCGACACCCTGGGCCACGTTGGTGAATTCTACAAGGGCGATCTGAAATTACCAAACCTGGACAAGATGGGGATCAGTAACCTGCGTGATACCCCAATCGAAGGGGTCCCGCTGGCTGACCCGGCTATCGGTGACTACGGCAAGATGGAAGAAGTCTCCGCTGGTAAGGACAGCATGGACGGCCACTGGGAAATGATGGGCTTACCGGTAATGAAGCCGCTGTCGACTTTCCCGAACGGCTTCCCACAGGAAATCGTTGACAAGCTGGAGAAATTCTCCGGTCGCAAAGTGATCGTTAACAAGCCATACTCCGGAACCGAAGTCATTTACGACTATGGTGAGCGCCAGATGAAGACCGGCGAGCTGATCCTCTACACGTCCGGTGACTCCGTAATGCAAATTGCGGCTCACGAAGACGTAATTCCGGTCAAGGAACTCTACAAGATCTGTGAATATGCCCGGACCCTGGTCAACGGGCCTGAATACACGGTTGGCCGGATCATCGCTCGGCCATATGTTGGCCCTGACAAGGATCACTTTACCCGGACCGCCAACCGGCATGACTTCAGTCTGAAGCCAATCGGCACGACCGACATGGATCGGCTGCGTGAGGCCGGCTACGAAGTGATCGGTGTCGGCAAGATCAACGACATCTTCTCCGGTCAGGGAATTGATCGCGGCTACCACAATGAAAGCAACATGGACGGAATGGACCACGTGGACGAAGTGATGAAGCAGGACTTCACCGGCTTCTGCTTCACCAACCTGGTCGACTTTGACGCTATGTACGGTCACCGCCGGAATCCAAAGGGCTTCGGTCAGGCCCTGATGGACTTTGACCGGCGCCTGGGCACCGTCTTAGACGAGATGAAGCCAGACGACCTGCTGATGATCACCGCTGACCACGGGAACGACCCTGGTTTCCGCGGCACCGACCACACCCGGGAAAATGTTCCACTGCTGGTTTACTCACCATCAATGAAGAAGTCCAACCAGTCATTGGGACTGCGGAAGACCTTCTCCGACCTCGGCGCCACGATTCTGGAAAACTTCAACGTGGACTCCGTTCGGGGAACCAGCTTCTACAAGGAAATCAGCAACGACTAAGACGAATTAGAGAGGAGCAGTTGCAATGCGAATGGTCGACATCATCGACGCCAAGCGGAACGGTAAGACGCTGACGGACGAGCAACTCCAATTCTTTATCGACGGGGTAGTAAACGGGACGATCCCTGATTACCAAACCAGTGCCCTCTTGATGGCCATCTACTTCCAGGGGATGACCAGCGAAGAGCAGACCAGCCTGACGATGAAGATGATGCATTCCGGCGAACGGCTGGACCTGAGCAAAATCCCTGGAATTAAGGTTGACAAGCACTCGACTGGGGGTGTCGGGGACAAGGTCAGCCTGCCACTGGCGGCCATGGTTGCGGCTACCGGCATTCCGGTCCCGATGATCTCGGGTCGGGGCCTCGGCCATACCGGCGGCACCCTGGACAAGCTGGAGGCCATTCCGGGCTTCAAGGTGGAACTGTCCGAGGAAGACTTCATCGCCCAGGTGGCCAAGGAAGGCCTGGCAATTGTAGGGGCCACCGGGGAAGTGGCCCCGGCCGACAAGAAGATTTATGGCCTGCGGGACGTCACCGACACGGTAGACTCGATTCCGCTGATCGCCAGCTCGATCATGAGCAAGAAGATTGCCTCGGGGACCGACGCCCTGGTGATTGATGTCAAGACCGGGGCCGGGGCCTTCATGAAGACCCTCGACCAGTCCCGGGCGCTGGCGCACGCTTTGGTCGACATCGGCAAACAGGCCGGGCTGCAGTGCATGGCGGTGATTTCCGACATGAACCAGCCGCTGGGCAACAAGATCGGTAACTCCCTTGAAATCGAGGAATCGATCGATGTCCTCAAGGGGAAGGGACCGGCCGACCTGACTGAACTGGTCTTAACGCTGGGCAGCTACATGGTCGTTATGGGTGGCAAGGCTGTTTCACCTGAAAAAGCCCGTCAGCTGCTGGAACAGACGATCACCGACGGCAGTGCTTACAACCGCTTCAAGGCGATGGTAATTGCCCAGGGCGGCGATCCGCGGGTCATGGATGATTACACGGTGATGCCGCAAGCCAAGTACAAGCTGCCGTACCGGGCCAAGCAGGATGGTGTCCTGACCAAGCTGACCGCTGACGAAATTGGGACCGCCAGTATGTTGCTTGGCGGTGGTCGGCAAAAGGCCGACGATCAGCTGGACTACAGCGTGGGGATCGAACTCCACCACAAGCTGGGGGACCGGGTCGCGGCCGGTGACGAGCTGCTGACCATTTACAGCAACCGCGAAGATGTTTCAGATGTAGAAAAGCTCTTAGACGAAAGCATTGAAATCGGTGCGCAGGGTGAAAAGCCAACGCTGATTCATGAAATTATTGAATAATTTGAGGAGGAACAGATTATGAGTACACACATTGGCGCCAAGATGGGCGATTACGCAGATGTTGTTTTACTGCCAGGGGACCCGCTGCGGGCAAAGTACATTGCCGAAAACTTCCTGGAGAACGTTAAGCAGGTTAACTCCGTGCGGAACGCCTTTGGTTACACCGGTGAATACAAGGGGCACCGGGTATCCGTTCAGGGCTCTGGAATGGGGATCCCATCGATGTCCATTTACATCAACGAACTGGTGAAGTTCTTCGGTGTTAAGACAATCATCCGGGTGGGCTCCTGTGGGGGAATCGCTCCAGATGTTCACCTGCGTGACGTTATCCTGGCCCAGGGCTCCTCAACGGACTCAGCCGTAACGATGAATACCTTCGGCGCCGGCTTCCACTACGCACCGCTGGCCGACTTCAAGCTGCTGGATACGGCCTACCACGTTGCGGAAAAGCTCGGCATCGACACCAAGGTGGGGGACATCTTCGCCGCCGACCGTTTCTACAACGACGAGCTGGACATGAAGAAGCTGCGTGACTACGGCATCCTCGGTACCGAAATGGAATCCGCTGGTCTGTACCTGCTGGGGGCTAAACTTCATTTCCGCGCCCTGTCCGTGCTGACCGTCAGTGACCTGATTTTCGGTGAAGAAAAGACCACCGCTGAGGAGCGTGAACGGACCTTCAACGATATGATTAACATCTCGCTGGAGACCGCGATTGCCGGAAAGTAACAGTTGAATATTGATTCCTCGTTCGCTATATTGAATGGGGAAAGTGAACAAGGGCCTGCTGTTTTGCTTTACAGCTCCCTTGTTTTTATTTAGGAGGGAATAGAAAATGGATGGTGAGGATAAAAAAATTGCCCTGGCGCTGAAGGTCGCCACGCTTTATTACCGGGACGGCTTTAATCAGCAGGACATCGCGGCAGAACTCAATATTTCCCGGGCGACGGTTTCCCGCCTGCTCCAATACGGTCGGGATCAGGGCCTGGTGACTTTCAAAATTCATAACCCCCTGGCCCCCCTTCACCAGCTGGAAACGGGCCTGCTTGAAAAGTACCCGAGCCTTAAAAAGGCCATCATTGTGCCGGGCAAGGACAACCCACTGGAGGAAGTTGGGATTGCCGGGGCCCACTACCTCGAGCAGATCGTCAAGCACAACGATATTCTCGGCCTTGGCTGGGGGAAGACGGTCTACCAGGTGGCACTCCACATCGATGCCAAGGACGTCTCTGGGGTCAAGGTGGTTCAAATGAAGGGCAGCATGGCTAATACGGAGACTCGTAACTACGCTTTCGAAACGGTTAACGCCTTCGCCAGTGCTTTCCACACCCTTCCGCAATACCTGCCCGTCCCGGTCATCTTCGACCACGCCAAGACTAAGGAGCTGGTAGCCAACGACACCCACATCAAGTACATCCTGAAGTTAGGGCAAGAGGCCGACATTGCCATGTTCACGGTGGGAACCGTTCGGGATTCAGCCCTACTCTTTCGGATGGGCTACTTTACCGCCGCCGAGCAAAAAGCCCTGCAGCAGGAAGCCGTCGGGGACATCTTCTCCCGCTTTATCGATGCCAAGGGCCACATTGTCAATCACGACATCAATGAGCGGACTATTGGCATTCGCCTGGACGAACTGAAAAAGAAGAAACACAGCATCCTGGTAGCAGCCAACGTGGCTAAAGTACCGGCGATTCACGGTTCGCTGGTGGCCGGATACGCCAACACCCTGGTGATTGACCAAGAAAGTGCGAACAATTTATTAGAGTATTCTAATTAATTTTCGGCATTTTAGTCTTGACCTCGGGCGCGATTCCTAGTAAAGTTGACCTAATCAAAATTAAGGAGCGTGTTTGAGCGATGTCAAATTGGGACACAAAGTTTGCCAAGAAGGGCTTAACTTTTGATGATGTATTGCTGATTCCGGCGGAGAGCCACGTATTACCAAACCAAGTCGACCTGAGTACAACTCTGGCCGACAACCTGCACCTGAAGATTCCGATCATTTCTGCGGGGATGGATACCGTTACTGAAGGATCAATGGCGATTGCCATGGCCCTCCAGGGTGGACTCGGGGTTGTCCACAAGAACATGTCCATTCAGGCCCAGGCTGGTGAAGTGGCCAACGTCAAGAGCGTCACGGTTCCTGCTACTGCTACTAAGGCAGCAGTTGACGACCAGAACCGTCTGCTCTGTGCCGCTGCCGTTGGTGTAACCAGCGATACCTTTGAACGGGCTCAAGCATTATTGGATGCCGGCGCCGACGCCATCGTGATTGACACGGCCCATGGTCACTCAGCCGGTGTGCTGCGCAAGATCAAGGAATTCCGTGACCACTTCCCAGACCAGACGCTGATCGCCGGAAACGTTGCCACTGGTGCTGCCACCAAGGCCCTCTTTGATGCCGGAGTTGACGTTGTGAAGGTCGGCATCGGCCCTGGTTCGATCTGTACTACCCGGGTGGTTGCCGGGGTTGGTGTTCCACAGATCACCGCAATTTACGATGCCGCTGAAGTTGCACGCGAATACCACAAGCCGATCATTGCTGACGGTGGGATCAAGTACTCTGGGGACGTTGTGAAGGCTCTGGCCGCCGGTGGTAACGCCGTCATGCTCGGTGGGATGCTTTCCGGGACGACCGAAGCACCTGGCGAAATCTTTGAAGACAATGGCAAGAAGTTCAAGGCCTACCGGGGGATGGGTTCCGTTGGTGCCATGGCTCAGGCCCACGGTTCCTCCGATCGTTACTTCCAGGGTGGTGTCAACGAAGCCAACAAGCTGGTTCCAGAAGGGATTGAAGCTCGGGTTGCCTACAAGGGTGACGTTGCCGATGTCCTCTTCCAAATCGACGGTGGCCTGCGCTCCGGAATGGGCTACTGTGGTGCCCCAGACATCCCAAGCCTGATCGAAAATGCCCAATTCGTTCAAATTACGAACGCTGGTCTGCGTGAATCACACCCGCACGATGTGCAGATTACGAAGGCTGCTCCAAACTACAAATAATTTCATAGCGCGATTATAATCAAAAAGCTGACCATCTGATATTTGGTCAGCTTTTTTGTTCTCTGCGTCTAAGAAGCTGGTACAATGAGAAAAGGGAAACTTTATTAAAGAAATTGTAACTGTGGATTATGTGAAAAAGGGGTATTGCGCAATGAATGGTTATCAGGCAATTTTATTAAGCGTATTGGTACTAAGTGTCTTAGTATTTCTGATCCAATGGGTGCGGCAATCGCGGCATATTTTCCACGGCGGACGCCGACACCTGACTTTGGACAATATTTTTGTTAACTGGGGAGTATTGATTATTGCTATTTTAGCCGGGATCGGCCTTTCAACCTCTGGCTTTCATGCTCAGGCCGAAGCTGAACCACATCAGACGACGGTAAAGTCATCATCTTCCTCGTCGTCTTCAGCACCAAAAAAGACCAGTAGTTCAACGAGCCACCAAGATGTCCGCAAGGCCGAACAGGTTTCGGCGGACCAGTCGGCGCCGATCAGCCGCACGGTAAAGTTAAATAATAACCAGGCAGCGGTCAACTTTAATGTTCCTGCGCAGACCCAGTTTCAAATCGTGGACGCCGGGAGCGGCAATGTTTTGCATACCTTTGTACCGCAATCAGCTGCGACAACGGTGAGCTACACCTTCACGAAGGCGGGGAACTACTACCTGCTGGTAACGAAGGGAGACAAGTCAAAGACGGTCACGCTGACGGTCAACTAATTCGGAAATTAAATCTTTATTAAAAGTTGTGCCCAAAGGACGGCCCGAACGACCGGGTTCGTTATAATGTGCAAAGAAGAGATCGATATAAAGGAGCAAGGGGTATGAAGATTTTAGTTGTTGACGATGACAAGGAAATCGTTCAATTGTTGGAAATTTACATTCGAAACGAAGGGTATGAGCCGGTTGCGGCCTACAACGGCAAGGAGGCCCTCACTAAACTGAATACTAATCCCGATATCGCCTTAATCATCCTAGACTTGATGATGCCCGAGATGGACGGGATGGAAGTCATCAAACAGGTGCGCAAGGACTCCGATATTCCGATCCTCGTCCTGTCCGCCAAGACCGCGGACATGGACAAGATCCAGGGACTGATCACCGGGGCCGACGATTACGTTACCAAACCCTTCAACCCGCTGGAGGTCATGGCCCGGGTCAAGTCCCTCTTACGGCGCAGCCAGGGTGAAGTCACCAATGATCAGCCTGATGTCCTCAATGTTGGGCCACTGATCATCAACAAGGATTCCCACGAGGTCAAGACCATTCAGGGCGATAAGATTCAATTGACTGCCCTGGAATTCGGGATCCTCTACCTACTGGCCAGCCACCCAAATCGGGTCTTCTCTGCGGATGATATTTTTGAGCGGGTTTGGCAACAGGAGAGTGTCGTTTCGGCCAAGACGGTGATGGTCCACGTCAGCCACTTGCGGGACAAGATTGAAGAGGCCACTAATGGTGAAAAGGTCATTCAGACCGTCTGGGGTGTTGGCTATAAGATTGAAAATCACTAAATGAGATGGGAGGATCGCGTGTGAAGCTAACTGGCCGTGAAAAAAGTTCATTAATTTTTGAAGGGGTCCTTACCGTCATCCTGCTGGTCCTGTTGAATATTGCCATCTTAGACATCATCCAGGACGTCATCCAGTCCAATCCAGGGGTTAATACCGGAATCTTTATGATCAAACAGTCGATGCGGATTGGCCCGATGCAGGCGCAGATCTGGAGCTATCAGCGCATCTTGATCGCCATCTTTGTCATGATTGATGTCTGGGTTGTTTGGTGGCGGCTCAGGCGGCGATACCATCTTTATCAGATGGATCACATCATTGGGGAGCTCCACTATATTGCGCAGGGACACCTTGACCACCGGATTCCGTTCCGCCTTAAGGGCAGCCAGCAGCACGTGATCACCAGTGTCAATGCCCTGGTGGACAGCGTGGTTCAGTCGATGAATGATGAACGCAAGATTGAAAAGTCCAAGGATGAGTTGATCACTAATGTTAGCCATGATCTCCGCACTCCGCTAACCAGTATTATCGGCTACCTCGGGTTGATTGAGGACAAGCAGTATCGTAGCGAGGAGGACATCCTCAAGTACACCCACATCGCCTACGAGAAGGCTAAGCAGATGAAGAACCTGGTGGAGGATCTCTTCGAATACACCAAGGTTCAGCAACATGGGGCGCCGGTCAACATCATGCGGGTCGACCTCAACCAGCTGCTGGAACAGTTAACCGCCAGCTTTGCCCTGGAGGCCGAAAAACGGGGAATTGAGATTTCCTTAAAGGTTGTGCCGAATCCACTGCTGATCGAGGCCGATCCAGAAAAGCTGGGGCGGGTCTTTAGCAACCTGGTTACCAATGCCTTTAAATACGGCAATGGAGCCAGTTACGTTCGAATCGATGCCCACCAGGAAAATACGAATGTCGTCGTTACGGTGGCCAATGATGGGACACCGATTCCAGAAAAATCACTCAATCACCTCTTTGAACGTTTCTACCGGGCAGAAGCCTCCCGTTCCCGGGCAACCGGGGGCACGGGTCTGGGCCTGGCGATTGTTAAGAGCATTGTCGATCTCCACCATGGCAAGGTCAGTGTCACCTCGGACGAAAGTGAGACGGCCTTTCGGGTGACCCTGCCGCTGAAGCAGGGTAATCAGGTGGCCAAATAATCAAAGAATGGCGGATTTCAAACGAAATTCGCCATTCTTTTTTGCTCTGCTATATTCAACAAATTTAGAGTGTGTTAAACTGTAAGGGCATTGTGTCACCTTAAAATTTGAATAAGATGATAATAATTGGAGGAAATTCTGTGGCTAAAGCGCAAATAAATCCAGAAAAAGCACGATGGCTTGAAGTCTTGGGCATTGCCATGCCGCTCTGCCTTAGCTATATTCCAATCGGATTGGCTTGTGGAATTTTATTACACGCAGCGGGCTTTAATTTTATAATGATCCTTGTGGTGTCAATCGTGGTTTTCTCTGGCGGGGCCCAGTTTATTTTAGCCTCGTTATTGACCATTCACGCACCCTTGTCATCAATTTTTATGACCCTGTTCTTCCTGGAACTGCGGTACGCACTTCTGGGCTCGAGTCTTTCAAAGTATATCAAAAATGAATCTCAGCACTTCATCTGGCTCTTTGCCGTTTCGATGAACGACGAAAACTATGCGGTCAACTACCTCAAGTTTGCGACCGATAAGAAATGGTCGCCCCAGGATGGATTGTTGGTGGAGCACTATTCACTAATTTCGTGGTCAGTGGCCAACATGGTCGGTGGCCTGATCGGCAGTGCGGTTTCAATCGACTTGGAAGTCGTGGACTTTGCCCTGACGGCGCTTTTCTTATACATGATTGTCATGCAAGTGCAAAGTCACCTGACCCTGCTGATCTGCCTATTGTCGGCGGTCTTGGCAGTCTGCTTCTTGGTCCTGACCAAGAACACGTTGGGGATTGTGATTGCGACCCTGATCGCCTCCTTTATTGGTTTCATGATCGAAAACGCGGTTCGCAAGCATAGCAAGAATCCAGAGGAGAATTGGTTCTTGACCAAGGTCTTCCGGCCGATTGCGACCCGGACAACGATTGAGGACCAAAAAGAAAAGAAGAAACTCAAAGAAGCTGAGGAAGAGTTGGTTGCCGAAAAGAGCAGTAACCCACCGAAGCGGGATAATTAGTGGAGACTAGCTTATGGCACATCTATTTAGTAATTTACCCTTATTGATTTCTGACACGGGCAACAATAAGATCTTGTACCACATTATCGTGATTATCTTTGCGGGCTTTGCGGCCTTTATTCCGCGTTACTTCCCAATTCTTTTCTTCTCTACCCGGAAGATTCCGGAATGGTTCAACGAGTGGATGAAGTACGTCCCGGTCAGCCTGTTTACCGCCCTGGTGGTTAAAAACATGTTTGTCACCACCGCCGGCTACCATTTCGTTCCGTTCGGCCACGTCGATCAGATCATCGCGGCCCTGATCGTGATGGTGATTGCCTACTTCACCCGGTCGATGTCGATCTCCGTAGTGACGGGGCTGATCGCCGTTTGGCTCTTAAGTTTAGTTCTCTAATCAAAAGCACTCCAGCAGTCAATGTCATTAAGTTAAGCTATTGACATTTGGGATACCAAAAGAGTGAGCCTTTATTTACACAATTTGTGTGAATGAAGGCTCACTCTTTGCTTTAAACAGCGTTGCTTTTTAAAATTAAATA
>NZ_JAOVYZ010000043.1 GCF_026413145.1 Limosilactobacillus kribbianus
TTTACTTTGGTGTGAACAGTTAAAGTATAACGCAGGAGCTTCTTGCGTTTTTTCTATTTTTATAACAAGGAAGCCAGGGATAGCGGTGATTAGCCGTTATTCCTGGCTTTCAAGTTTCAGTTACTAACAAAAACTGGTCTTCTCTTACTAATCTTTTTAAACTGATAAGTGCAAAAACTGGATTCATCCTTGATACCTCCATTTTACCCTATTTTGTTATGAATTCATATCATTATTACCTCCTCATATATTTAATACGTAAAAAAACCATCTTTCACTCAACAAGAATGAAAGATGGCCTTCAAAACAAGGATATTTTCAATTAGTCTTCTGGTTCGTAAACCAGGTGCTCGTTAACGAATTCGGTGAAGCCGACTTCACTCAATTCACGGCCGTACCCAGAGTGCTTAACCCCACCGAATGGCAGTTCCGGCAGCGATCCCCAGCCGGAATTGATCCAGGTCATTCCGGATTCAATTTGACTGGCAACCTGCCGGGCTTGGTGAATGTTTTCACCGAAGATGGTGTTGCCTAGACCAAAGCTGGAATCGTTAGCCAGATCGATAGCTTCCTGAACGTCGTGGTACTTGTAGACGGACATTACCGGGCCAAACATTTCCTGATCAAAAACCGGGTTGTCCTTGGTGATGTCGGTCAGGATTGTTGGCATGAAGAACTGACCCGGCAGGTCAACCGGCTTGTTGCCGTAGTAAACCTTGGCGCCGTTCTCAACTGCGGTATCAACCTGCTTTTGGAGCTTCTCCTTGGCCTTCTTGGAATTCATCGGTGCCAGCGTGGTCGTCCGGTCAAGGGGATCGCCCATCTTGACGGAACTGAAGACTTCCTTAGCACGCTTCAAGAATTCGTCATAAAGGTTGTCCGGAACGATGAAGCGCTTGGATGATGTGCAGACCTGCCCCGCGTTGTACAGCCGAGCGAAGAAGATCACCTTGGCCAGCTTGTCAATATCGGCATCGGGCAGGACAATGAAGGCATCGTTACCGCCCAGCTCCATAGTGTTCTTCTTCAGGTTCTTGGCGGCCTCCGTGGCGACGGCCTGACCACCTCGTTCAGAACCGGTCAGACAAACACCCTGGACCCGCGGATCAGCAATGATTTGGCCAACCTGGTCATAATTAATGAAGAGATTTGTTAGGCTGCCAACCGGGGCCCCGGCTTCCTTAACCAGGTCAGCGAAAGCCTGGGCCGAGGTTGGACAGTTTGAGGCGTCCTTTAGGATCATCGGGTTGCCGACCAGGAAGTTCGGGATGAAGACCCGGGCAATCTGATAAAATGGGAAGTTCCATGGCTCCACTGCCATCAAAATTCCGGTTGCCTGGCGCAGGACGTAGGCGTTGCCAGACGCCGTGTAGATTGGCTTTGGTGCTAGGAATTGGTCAGCACGTTGAACGTAGTAATCGCAGAAGGAAGCACAGAGTTCGACCTCTCCCTCAGCCTCACCGATCAGCTTGCCCATGTCACGGGTCATGATCTCGGCCAGGGCCGTCTTCCGTTTTCGAAGCAGTTGGCCAAGCTTTTCGATCACCTGCTTGCGCTCGGTAAGACCTGAGCCGTCCCGCCACTGCTTGTAGAGCTTGTGCCCAGCTTGCAGGGCTGCTTCCACCTGTGCGTCCGTAGCGTTCTCGTATTCGTGTTCGACTTCGTTTGTGTACGGGTTAACCGTCTTATAAGCCATTAATAAAAACCACCTTTCACTTATATGTTAATTGTAATCGCTTTCGTAAATTTCACAAGCATTTTTATCTGTCGTGCAAGAAATCACAAGTGACATGCATTTGTGCAGCACAATTCTCTTGTGAAATTTCTTTAACTTGTGTAGAATTCGACAAGGCCTGACCCGCATTTAAAAATAAAAATGATCCGCTTTAACGGACCACCTTTAGTCTGACTTATTCAAACTGCATTCCACCATCACAAAGGATCGTCTGCCCGGTAATGTAGTCCGACTTGTCGCTGGCCAGGAATTCCACGACCTTAGCGACATCGTCCGGCTCGGACAATTTGTTTAATGCAATCAATGATTCATAGTCGCTCATCTTCAAGCCCTGATCTTCCGCGATCTTACGCATCATTGGCGTGTCAACGATCCCGGGTGCATAGGCATTGACCGTAATCCCCTGCTTAGCAAGGTCCCGAGCAGCTACCTGGGTCAACCCACGGACAGCAAACTTACTGCTGGAATACAGCAATTCGTTCTTATTGCCCCGAACGCCAGCCTGAGAGGTCGCATTAATGATCTTGCCGATAACTTCCTTGCCCTGGCGCGGCTTCTTTTCGAATTGCTCCAGGGCTGCCTGAAGCCCCCACATGTCACCGGCCACATTGACGTGCATTACGGAGTCAAACATTTCCGGGGTGACGTCCTTGATTGGCGTAACTGGGCCAAGGCCGGCGTTGTTAACCAGGACGTCGAAACTGCCAAAGTGTTCCGCCGT
The DNA here is from genome assembly GCF_026413145.1 of Limosilactobacillus kribbianus. GTDB lineage: Bacteria > Bacillota > Bacilli > Lactobacillales > Lactobacillaceae > Limosilactobacillus > Limosilactobacillus kribbianus. Next base: position 2,457 of record NZ_JAOVYZ010000043.1, read on the forward strand.
CTGTTCGACCGCGGAGAACATCTGGTCACGGAAGGCCACGTTGACCTCAATGGCAAGCGATTGGCCGCCGGCATCCCGGATCTCCTTTGCAACCCGCTGAGCCTGGTCACAGTTCAGATCGGCCACCGAAACCGCAAAGCCGGCTTTTGCCAGCCGTTTGGCAATTGCCTCGCCGATTCCCTGACCGGCACCCGTTACCATTGCAACCTTTGTCATATTGATTACTTCCCTTCGGAAAATAGATAAAATCTCTCAACATGTTCATTATATCGCGTTAACGGTCAAATGTAAACGCTTTCGGAAACTGGCTAGACATCTTTACTAAATCAATTTTTATCACTGCAAGTCCATTATTCGCAGACGGAACCGCCACTGGGCTGCAAAATTCGGTTGCTGCCACTCATCGATCCGCTTGTTGCGCACACCGACCGCCTGGTTGAAGTAGGTTACTTTGCCCCGCTTCAATGCTGGGTGCTGACCGTGAAGATGACCGTAGAAAACATCATGAACTGCAGAATCCTTTTCAAGTAATTCGCCGAGCCGGTCGCTCCCCATCATCGCGTTGATCATCTGATAGAACCGCTCCCGGCGCGGGGTTGTCACCGCTGCCGGTTTGGGAGCAAGCAGTTCATGCCGCGGTGCAAAGTGGGTTAGGAAAAGGACCCGCTTATGATCCTGATGGGCTCGCCGAAGCTGGGCTCGGACCTGCCGGAGTACCACCGCCATCCGTTCCTGGTCATCCCCGGGCATCTCAATGGCCGAATCCAACCAGTAGACCTTTTTCCACCGGGCTACCTCCTCAAGCCGATCACAGTAGGCCGAAAAGGTATAATCGTACCAGCCGTTATTGCCAATCAGTCGCCAATCGGTTCCGGCCAAGTCAACAAAACGGTTGTGAATGTAAGCCGGCTCTACCAGTGTTTCAACCAACTCATAAGGAGCGTGTCGCAGAAGGTCATGATTGCCGGCAATGTAGTAAACGTTGACCCGTCCCGCTAGCCGTGCACGCAATTTCTCCATATAGCGGCGCGTCTGAGTAAAGTCGTTGAAGAGGTCCCCGCCGTGAAAGTAATACTGCACCCTCTGCTTCTCCAAGTATTCGGCCTGCATTTCAAGTGCCCATTCTGGATCTATCCGGTTAACGTCCAGATGATTGTCACTGCTCACCGCAATTCGTACCATGGTTATCTTCCCCCTTTTGATCACGAAAAAAGCGCCACCTTTAACGGCGACGCTTTTGCTTATTAGTAATGCTTGGTTAAGAACTGCATCCGCGCTCCAATAATTTTATTGAAGGCCGGTACTCCGTTGGCAACGTGCAGCGCCTTGAACGGGAAGGTCGCCCGGTAGGTTACCACGCCCGGATCGGCAGCCTGCTTAAGAGAATTCATGACCGTACCGGCCGTCATCTTGCCGGTCAGCAACTGCGTATAGACTCCCGGTAAGCTGATCTGCAGAACCTTCGACAGGAAGGCCACCTCCGGCAGTGGCAATGGTTGAAGTCCCAATTGATGATATTCGTCGTCTGTTGCAACAAAGATTACCTGGTAAAGGCCCGGATGATCCTGCTTCATCACCGTGTCGCTGGCCTCATCGCTGACCTTCTGAAAGAGGTAGTTTGGAACCTCAGCCGGGTAGCGCAGTGCCGTCGATTGATAATTGAGCTGCTCAGGCGACAGAAGATTGGTCATCGTACCCAGCGGATAAGCGTAGTCACCGTCATAGACATAGTTGAAGGCCACCATCTTCGTTGCCCGACCGTCCATCCGCGGCAAGCGATCGTCAGGCAGCACGATCAGCCGACACCCCAGATCGACCTTCGCCAGCCCCGCCAACAGCTGATCATAGGAAGCTGGAATAAACAGCAGTTGCGGCTGTTCGACTTTCAAAAGCTGGACAATGTTTTCCAGGGTTGGCGGCTCAATGTAGCGCTTGTCGCTCAAATCGTGGCAAAGGCTAATCGAACTCGGGTTAGTGTTGACAATCACGATATGGTAGCCTTCATGCCGCAGTTCCTGCATCATTTGGGTCACGAAATAGTCACCAGCGTTGCTCAGCCCCAGGCGGAGACTACCGGTCCCAACGATCAAAGCGCTCGGTTGGGCCGTCTTCGTTCCTTCGTTTTCGTCCTCAAAGGCTGAATAAAAGATGTTGGTATGTTGATCGAACTCCCCGGCTGAGGGCTCTACTTCCTTGTACTTGATGGTCAGGCCGTGGTCAACCAGCATTTGATAAATACGGTGCGGCGTCGTCTTCCATAAGCGGGCAATCAGCTGGTTGCTCAGGCCGTAACCCTTGGCCTTGATTAGGACCGGTTCCTTGTTTGGATTGTCGGTGATCTCCCTGATCAACAGGCGCATCTGGTTGATCTGGACAAAGTAGTATGGGTCAATCTTGGTCATCTCGGACAGTTCCTCGACGGAATAGCCGCGATCCATCGCTTCAATTAAAACAAACAGGCGCCCGGTCTCGGGGTGGACCAGTTTGACGATCAATTCGTCGTCGGTCAGTTTTTTCTGGGCGGCCAGGTGAAAGTCGGTCGGCTCCTGGTAGCGGGACTCGATGGCTTTAAAAAGAGCCTCGATCGTGCTCCGGCCAATGCCGAAGACGGTCCCAATCGACTTTTTCTCCGTCCCCAGGACCCGGCTGGCACTTGGAATTGCGCTAAAGCCCCAAACCGGCACCCGGGCGGCAATGTGATCCATTGCCGGTTCAATCAGGGCCGCATGGGGAGCATAGTTTGGTCCCAGATCAATGTCGCGCAGCCGTTTTCCGGCGTACAGCTGGGCCGAAACATCCGCGATCGGGTAGCCGGTCGATTGGGCAACGAAGGAAACGATTCGGTCAAAATAAGGGCTGTTCTTGATTACATAAAACTTGCCGCTTTCGGGATCGAGGGCAAATTGGACGTGATTGACCCCTACGATCCGCAGCTTGCGGGTGATTGCAAAGGCCGTGTCCCGCATGTCTTGAATTTGGCGATCAAGCAGGGTTTGTGGTGGATTGAAGGCGATCGAATCGCCAGCATGAATCCCGATTGGATCCATGTCCTCGACCATCGACAGCATCATCATCGTTCCGGACAAATCGCGCTGGACAACTACCTCAATCTCCTTATAACCGGCCAGGCTCTGTTGCACCAGCACCTGCTCGGCACGGGACTGGCTCAGGCAACTCTGAACGGCCGGGGCCAGCTCATGCTCGTCGTGAACGATCCGCCGGGTACTGCTGCTTTTCGGCAAAACTGAGCGGATAATCACCGGGTAGCCCAGCTTGCGGGCCTCACTCAGGGCATCCGGGTAATTGCTGACGGTTACCACAGACTTCATCGGCGCCTCCATCTTGTGAAGGGTCCGACTGAGCAGGACCGGGTTGTTGATCTGACGAATGGTGGCTTCCGGAATTCCCAGCAATTTGAGATCGCACTCCTGAAGAATTCCCTTTTCTAATAGCTCCTGAGTCAGCTCAAAGGCCCGTCGATTCCCCAGGGTTGGCAAAATGGCGTGCGGGTGATAATGCTTGATCAGGTTAACCAGGTTCTCCACGTTCAGTGGCCCAATGCAGGCATGGTCGATCACTGACCGGTTGTCCAGACTAAAGGAAAATGGGTTGTCATCGGCGAGGATCGTCCGAATACCAAGGCGCTTAAAGGTCAGCGCCATCTGGTAGGTGGCCGCGTCAAGTTCGTCACCATGCTGAATATCGTTGGCACCCGGGCCAATGATTAAGACCGACTTAATTGCTGAATTTGCCATCAGCGCCGGGCCTCCTTTCGTCTAATCATATCCAAGAATTCGTCAAATAGCCCGTCCGTCTCGTCCGGTCCCGGCGCCCCGTCCGGGAAAAATTGAACGGAAAAAGCTGGGTACTGACGATGGCGCAGGCCTTGGATGGTGTTATCGATCATGTCGGTGTAGGTGATAAAAAGCTTGTTGCGGTCAACCGTTTGCGGATCAATCGCATAGCCTCCACCCTGGTTAGCATAGACAATGTGGTCGGTAATGATCTCCTTGAGTGGGTGGTTCATTCCGTGATGTTCAACCGCGTAACGCATCACCTTGGCACCGTTGGCAATCCCGAAGAGCTCGTGGCCCAGACCGATCGCAAATAACGGTACCTTGGTCTGGACTGTTTGGATCATCTCCAGGACCGACTTCTTAATACTGTTGGGATTACCAGGGCCACTCGACAGAACTACTCCATCTGGATCCAGGCGTAGGATCTCGTCGGCTGTCGCGTTATACGGCAGGACTGTAACGTTGCACTTTCGCCGGCTCAGCTCCCGCAGAATCCCATTCTTTAGACCGAAGTCGACCACAACGATGCTAAGACCGATCCCCGGATTCGGGTAGGGTTTGGGCGTCGCCACCTGGGCAACCTGCTGATTGGTCAAAACGGTGGCGTGCAACTGGTCAAAGGCGTGATCGTCCGGAACCGGAACAATGCTGCCTTTGAGCGGCTTCTCGGCGTCACGGAGCTTATGAATAACCGCCCGGGTGTCAATATTGGTGATCCCGGGGATATTCATTTGCTTGAGGTACTGGTCGAGGGTCAGTCGCCGGACGTTATTGGTTGCCACGTTGGAAAGCGAACGAACCACCACGCCCTTAATCGTCGGCACAATTGTTTCGTAATTGTTGCGCTGAATGCCGTAGCTACCAATATTAGGCTGGGCAAACACCAGAATTTGATTATCATAAATCTGGTTGGTGATGATCTCCTGGTAGCCGGTCATGCTGGTGTTAAAAACCACCTCGCCAAAGGTCACCGCGGGCGCACCGAAACCCTCCCCGGCAAAGACCGTGCCGTCTTCAAATATTAGGTATCGTGTTGTCAATTTTCACTCCCCCTAAGTAATGTTCACTTCTATTATCCAATTAATTGGGCGAAACTCAAGCAACTTACTGGTCGATTTTGTCTAATTTGTCGAGCATTTGCTGAAAATAAGCCGGTAAGGGGGCCGTAAAAGTCAGCTGCTTCCCCGTCCGTGGGTGCTTAAAGCCTAATAGGCGGGCATGCAGGTACTGGCCCTTGCCTGGCAGAGTCTTGCGGGGGCCGTAAAGCGGATCACCGGCCAGCGGGTGACCGATGTATTTCATATGCACCCGAATCTGGTGGGTCCGCCCGGTCTCTAGACGGCAGGACACCAGGGTGTAGTGGCTGTAGCGCTTGAGCACCTTAAAGTGGGTCACGGCATGGCGGCCGTCCGCGACCACCGCCTGCTTTTTCCGGTCCTTGGGTGAACGACCTAGTGGTGCGTCAATCGTGCCAGCATCTTCCTTGATCACCCCATGAACTAAGGCAACGTATTCCCGCTCGTTGGTCTTAGCCTTAAGCTGGGCCGCCAACGAGCGGTGAGCCATGTCGTTTTTGGCCACCATCAGCAGACCCGAGGTGTCCTTATCGATCCGGTGAACAATCCCCGGCCGAAACTCACCGTTGATCGTTGAGAGCGGCGAATGGTAGAGAAGAGCATTGACCAAGGTGTGGTCGGGATGCCCTGGTGCTGGGTGGACCACCATCCCCTGGGGTTTGTTGACCACGATCACGTCGTCGTCTTCGTAGACGATATCGAGGGGGATGTTTTCGGGTTCCAGATCAATTTTTTGTGGCTGCTCTGGCTCAATTGTCACCCGGTCTCCGGCGGCTAGCTTGTACTTAGGTTTGACCTGCTCACCATTGACCTTTACGTGCCCGTCATCAATCCAGCGTTGGAGCTGGGAGCGTGAGAACTGGCTAAGGTGGTGAGCGAGCTGCTTATCGATCCGCCCCGTCATTGCCGACTCTACCGTTAATTCTAGTGGTTCTTCCAAACTAATCGTCCTCTCGCAAAATTGCTATAATCAAGATGAGTACCCCGATCGTCAGGCAGCTGTCCGCGACGTTAAAGACCGGGAAGCTGACGAAGAGGGTCTCAAACATATCCACCACGTAACCGTGAGCGAGGCGGTCAATAAAATTTCCCAGGGTCCCGGCGAGAATCAAAGTGAGCCCGATCATTAAAGAGCGTTGGTGACGCCAGCGAACCATCAGGTAGCCGATGATCGCCAGGGCCGCAACGGTGATCAGTACAAAAAAGCCCTGTTGACCGGACAGCATACTCCAGGCAGCCCCGGTGTTATGAAGGTTGGTCAAAGCCAGGACGCCGGGAAGCACGGTTTTGCTGGCCCCTAGGCTAATCGTTGCGACCACCCAGTGCTTAACCAGCTGGTCAAGAGCTACCAAGACAAGTGCCAGCAGAAGGCTGATTACAATGCTCACTATTCGATCCCCGCTTGCTTCAGATCCAGCTGCAGGCGACGGATTCCCTTATTCGTAAAGGTAAAGTTAAGGATTTCACCGTTCACGGTCATTGAGACGGTGTGCTTAGTAAAGCGGGGCTGGCGAATGTCCTTGAGCGGAATCGTCAGGTAGTCTTTTTGGAGCAGGCGGCTAAAGACCAGTCGTGATGGTGTGATCAGGACCGTCCGGCGTTTAATACTGAAAAATGTTAAAATGGCAAAAGCGGCAAAGAAGCTCGCAGAGATCCACTGAAAATGGGTGATCTCCAGCCAAATGATCAAACCGGCGAGGAACAGCATAAAGGTCCAGCACCAGCTGATGATTGTCCCCGTCAGATCGGGTTGATAGAAATAGCGGGTTTCTTCTTCCATAGAATCGACTCTTCCTTTCAAAGTGAGGTAATTTTAAATGATAAAGCTTTATACGGACGCGGCCAGTAAGGGCAATCCCGGCCCCACCGGTCTGGGTGTCTTAGCAATCGCCAACCACCACCAGTACCAGGTCACCGGTACTCTTCAGTTGGCCGATAACCATCACGGCGAGTTTGCGGCCGCCCAGCTCGGGTTTTCCTACCTGCTGGAGCACTTTGGGTCCCAGCAAACAGTGCTATTCTACACCGATAGCCGGGTCCTCAGCGATGCCATTGGCAAAAATTATACAAAACATTACCAGAAGGAACTAGCAGCGCTCAACCAGCTTATCGGCCAGTTCACGACGGTCGTAACCCAGTGGATCCCGGACCGAGAAAATCACGGTGCCCACCACCTGGCCAACCAGGCGCTGAAGACGCTCGAATAGTCCCCCCCTATCTAATTAATACGTAATAATTTGATTTTACTATGTTTTAATTTGTGATTCCACGATTGCGGACGGTTTTTATCGCTTGGTGGAATAAAAAAGACTAGCTTCACTTTTAGAGAAACTAGTCTTTTTAAGTATCTTAATTCGATGCTTAGGCTTCCTGCATTTCACGTAACGCATTTGTAGCTACCTGAGACACATTAATCTTATTTTCCTTAGCCCAATTATTAAGGCCTTCTGGAATCGAAATGTTTCTGCGAACTGTTTTGCCATATCTATTTTTCCACTTAGTCATATTAACAGTAACCCAGGATACTTGCTGATTATCTTTGAGCTTCCATGACTTTGGGTCTTGAACATCAGGATAATCAGTGCCATCTAACATAGTGGCCATTGCATCTTCAGCGTGGAATAGTGCCTCGGCAATTGTGTCACCATCCGTTACCATTCCCTTAATATTCGGTGAGGTTACCACATAATAATGACCATCATCATTATACTCAGTCAAAATTACTGGATAGGCTAAAATTTCTTGTTTCATTGATTTATTCAAGATATGCCAATCAAACGAGTTCCTTCAATCCGTTTGATTTGAAGGTTACTTTTTCTCTAGACCTGCTTCCTCAAGAATTGCTCTTTCTGTTCCTGGGCGAAGTTCTTTATTGTGCATTGGAACTTCTGTCATCCGTCCATTATCTGGATTATAAAATCGTCTGTGACCGCCCTGCTTAGGAATTTCAATAAAACCATTTTTCTTCAAGAAGCGAATCATCTTGGTAGGCTTCCAAGGCATATCTTTACCCTCCTTTCCTCAACCTCCAATTACATTATACACACTTTATTGTGTATAAGCAATTAATGGTCAGCGAGACTTGTGACCCCAAAATTGGAAGAGATCTGTCCGCAAGGCCCCATTGTAAAGCTTGCGGCGCTTGGTTGCCGGGGCACCATAGTACTTCTCGAATTCCATGTCGGCGGTCAGAATGTACTTACTCCAGGTCGTCAGCGGTCGGTAGAGCTCGCCCATCTGCCGGTAAAGCTCGTGGACGGCGGCGTGGTCGCTCAGTCGTTCCCCATACGGTGGGTTGGCGACGATGACCCCGTTGATCTTGTCGGTGTGCCAGTCCTTGACCGCCAACTGCTTAAAGGTGATGTCGTGGGTCAGGCCCGCCGCCCGGCAGTTTTCCTCGGCAATGTCAATCATATTTTGATCAATATCGTAGCCGTGAATGTCCAGCTCGACATCATAATCAGCCTGGGCATCGGCCTCGTCACGAACCTCATCGGAAAGACCATCCGGCGTCAGATTGACCCACTGTTCACAGATAAAGGACCGGTTGATCCCCGGTGCAATGTTGTGACCATACAGTGCCGCTTCGATCGGAATCGTCCCAGAACCGCAGACCGGATCCATGAAGGGATTGTCCGGAAACCAGTGCGCCAGCATGACCAAGGCCGCGGCCATGTTTTCCTTCAGCGGTGCGCCACCCTTGTTCTTCCGGTAGCCCCGCTTGAAGAGCCCCTCACCAGTGGTATCCAGCGTCAGCAGAACGTGATCCTTGTTGATAGCTACCTCCAGCGGATAGAGTGCCCCCGTTTCCGGCAGGCGTGTCCGCCGGTGGTAGACCCGGCTGAGACGCTGGACAATCGCTTTCTTGACGATTGCCTGCACACTCGGCGTGTTATGCAGCTGGGAGTGGTGGCTCTTCCCCTCCACCGGGAAGCAGGCGTCCACCGGCAGGTAGTCCTCCCAGGGCAACTCATTGGTCTGATCAAAGAGGTCTTCAAAGGTCTGGGCATCGAACTCACCGACGATGATCTTGACCCGGTCGGCCGTCCGCAGCCAGAGATTTGTCTTCAAAATATCCTTCATGTCACCCGGATAACGCACCCGGCCGTTTTCTACTTGGGTCTCGTAGCCCAAGCGCCGCAGCTCCTTGCCGACCAGGGCCTCGATCCCGGCCGCCGCGGTCGCCATTAAATGATACTTTTGCAAAACGTTGCACTCCTTCGTTTGATTAAAATTGCTACCTGTATTCTACCATAAGAAAGAACGCCCACCAGCCATTTTCGTGACTGATGGGCATTTTCATCGCCTACTTAATCTGAATACGGTAACGATCCGCCCGGGTCTCCGGGGCTGGCTGCTCGGCCGCCTTGCCAACGGGAACAATCGTCGTAACTTCAAAACCAGCTGGAACTCCCAACGACTGGAGGACACCCGGATAGTTGTTGAGCTTGATTGCGCCGCCCATGACGTAAACCGAGCCCAAACCGAGTTCCGTTGCTTGAATCATGACGTTTTCAGCAGCAACGGAGGCATCCCGCTCACCAAACGGGCTGTCTTTCTTCGTCAAAATCACAAACAGCAATGGTGCACCATAGCAGCGACTTGCTGGCAAAGCTGAGCGTCGGTGACCACGACGGCCTGCATGACATCCGTCTTGTGCATTCCGCATGGGGCGCTCTCAAAGGCATCGATCAGCTTCTGAACCGTGTCGCTGCTCAGACCCGCCGTGAGAAATTTACGGACGGATTGCCGCTTTGTAATTGCATTAACCATAAATGTGGACTTCCCTTCTAAGATACTTCAACGGTACTACACTTCTATTATAATAGTTTTTATAGCAAATTAACTTTAAAATAAAAAAAGCCCGGCGAACCGGGCACCTGATTGCAAGCATCTGTAGGCCATGTTTTGTCGTAGAACAGTCACCAGGCACTGGCTGTCCCGAGGTAATCATCTATCTCAGAGCAAAAAACTCTCCCCTGGAATCGCTTCAATTCGCTATCCAAAGCTCCCCTACCGTAGTTTGGGTTTACCGCTTGAGGGGTTTACCGCGTTCCACCAACTCAGTTTCCCAAGTTGTATCGTCACTGTGGCACTTTTCAGGAATACTCGGACATTGCCGAAGCATTAGCCGTTTTTTCCGCCGTCACCGAAGAATCGGTGCCCCGCCTTATTTTTTCAGCGAGCACAAACACTACGGGCATCGCAGCCCGTGCGAGCATGGACCTTCCTAACACAACAAAAGCTGTGCTCAATTACCCAAAGCTTGCAAAATATTCAATTATAAGCGCATCCTAAAGCAGGTGTGAATCGTCCTGGCCTTCGTTGCCATTGATTTGGGAACCAAAGACCCGCCGTTCCAAGTTTGACAAACGCTTCAAAATATCCATGTTCGTCGCGTTGGAAACTGGCTGCTGGTTAGTAACGTGGGCGTTCATCGTCGAACCCACTTCAACCTGGCGATTTAATTCGTCAACCTTGGCCCGCAACCGTTCGTTTTCGTTGTTGAGGCGGCTGACTTCTTTGTTGAAAGTGTCATAGTCCTTGATAACATCATCAAGGAAAGCATCGACGTCGGCCTCATCGTAGCCCTTGCCGATGTTCTTTTCCTTAAATTGCTTATGCAAAATGTCTTGCGGAGTAAACTTTATGCTATCCAACTTAAACACCTCAATTGTTTAGTACGCATGATACATAAATTACTATACCAGACTTCCCACCGATTTCAAGGGTCAATTTTGATTTTGCCGTTCGTGTTCCTGCTTGCTCCACTCCACGGCCGCCTCCTGAAGCTCATCGAAGTCAATCAAAGAAAGCGGGTAGTCATGTTCTTCACCAAACTGCTGGGCCCGGTGATAATCGTACTTGGGCTTGCCCTCGTACTCGGGGTCATAAAGCATTAGCATGCGGTCAGTATGGGTCAGCATGAACTGCTGGTAAGTCCGCAGTTGCTGAGGCGATTGATAGGGGTGAGCGGTCACCGGTGCCGTAAAGTTAATCTTGGTCTTAATGACCGCTAGCTTTTCCTGGTTAGCCTCGTTCCAGCGCTGAGCAAAATCGGTATAAGGCTCCATCAGAGCGAGCTTAAGTTGTGGGTAGTCATCTTGCAAATCCAGTCCGCACTCCAACCCCCAGCGCTCGGTTCCCATCTGCGGTCCGCTAATTAGCCAATATTCGTCTGCTTCAGCCTCCAGTTCCCCGTGCAGGCGCTCGGTCAGCACTTTTTTAATTACTTTTACCTTGGGATCGTCGTCTTTGAACACGTTCAATTCATAGCTGCGGTAGCCTGTCAGCCACATGCGGCGCATCGTCCCCACCTCCGTAACAATTCTGTATCATTATCGTCCCCAGATATCTGGTATAATATAAGGCTAGTTAGGAGAGTGATTTTTCATGACGATTCACTATCCCAATGGTCAACATCCCATGCAATCATACCATGTGAACCATGATTTGCCGACCCCCCACCAGTCGATCTACGCCAAGCGGGGGATGTCGCTTGAGGATGAAATCAACCACAGCAATCAGTACTACCTGGCCAACCACATCGCGGTAATTCATAAGAAACCCACCCCGATTCAGCTGGTCAAAGTCGATTATCCGAAAAGAAGCGCCGCCGTGATCCGCGAGGCTTACTTCCGCCGGCCGTCGACGACTGATTACAACGGCATCTACAAGGGGCACTACATCGATTTTGATGCCAAAGAAACGCGCAATCGCCGCTCCTTCCCCTTGAAGAACTTTCATCCCCACCAGATCAATCACATGCGAGAATGTGTTAACCAGGGTGGGATTTGCTTTGCCTTTATTAAATTCACCGAGCTCGATCTCGTTTACCTGTTGCCCGCAACAGTTTTATTTCATTATTGGGATCAGCAGGTTCAAGGCGGTCGCAAATCAATTCGGTTGACCGATATTCAGCAAGCAGGATTTCAGATTGAATACCGGCTCAATCCCCGCCTACCATATTTAGAGGCAGTCGACCAGATCATCGCTGCCAAGCACAAAGGAGTTTATCATGGACAATAATGATCAACCGACTCGTAGTTCCCGCCATGAACCGCAGGACTACGACGAACAACCGGAGAAGGGCAGTCTCGTCAAACGGATCCTCCTGTGGATCCTTGGCCTCATTGTTCTATTATTCATCGCGGGAACGGCCCTCTTCTTCTATTACGCCTCCAGTGCTCCCCGTATCAGCCGGAGCGAGTTGGCCGGTCAAAACATCACTACTATTTATGATGATCAAAACCGGGTCATTTCGCGGCTGGGAACACAGAAGCGTGAATACGCCAAAGATAGTGAAATTCCGACGACCTTAAAGCACGCCGTTGTTTCAATCGAGGACCGGCGCTTCTATAAGCACCACGGGGTTGACCCGATTCGGATCATCGGAGCGGCCACGTCGAATGTCTTTGGCCGCTCTTCGGGGATGCAGGGTGGTTCGACCTTGACCCAGCAACTGGTAAAGCTGTCGGTCTTTTCGACCGCGGCTTCGGACCGGACCTTCAAACGCAAGGCCCAGGAAGCCTGGCTGGCAATTAACGTCGAACGACATTTCTCTAAGAACCAAATCCTCGACTTTTACATCAACAAGGTCTACATGGGGAACGGGGTCTACGGAATGAAGACGGCGGCCCAGTATTACTATGGTAAGAACCTGAACGAGCTGAGCCTTTCGCAAATGGCCCTGCTCGCCGGGATGCCACAGTCGCCGTCCTACTATAATCCGCTCGCCGATAACACCAAGTACGCCACCCAGCGGCGCAACGAGGTACTCAACGCAATGGTCCGCAGCAAGTACATTACCCAATCCCAGGCCAACCAGGCCGCGAGCGAAAGCATCACAGAAGGCTTGGATCCTGACCACGGGAACACATCTAACAACGGTACCGGGGTCAAGGAAAAGGTCATCGATGCCTACGTCAAACAGGTGCTGGCAATCTTGGAGGCAAAGGGCTACAATCCATACACCGATGGGTTGAAGGTTCACACTAATCTGGACCTGGCCGCCCAAAAGCACCTCTACAATGCTGCCAACAATACCGTCGCCTTCCAGAGCAATAAGATGCAGACCGGGGTCGCCGTTACTGACCCGCACAACGGTCAAATTATTGCCATGCTCGGTGGTCGGCATACCGGGAAAGTCGTTTACGGATTGAACCGGGCCGTTCAGACCAACCGGAGTTCTGGTTCGACGGCTAAGCCACTGATGGACTATGGCCCAGCAATCGAATATCTGCAATGGCCAACCTTCATGAAGCTTCAGGATACCAAGTTCGTTTACCCAGGCACTAACAAGGTCTTAAAGGACTTTGATAATCAGTACAAGGGTTCAATGACGATGCGTGAAGCCCTCGTTCAATCCCGGAACGTTCCGGCAATTCGGACGCTGCAACGGGTTGGCATCAAACGAGCAACCGACTTCTTGAACGGCCTCGGCATCTCGCAAAAGCAGCCATACACCCTACAAAACGGGATTGCCCTCTACATCTCGCCACTGCAGGTTTCAGCTGCCTACGCGGCCTTTGCCAACGGCGGAACTTATTACAAGCCGTACTACATCAGTTCAATTACGACTCAGGACGGTAATGTCAAGCAGTTCAACCCCCACGGCAAACGGGCAATGACCAAGGCAACCGCCTACATGATCACTGACATGCTTAAGGGTGTCTTCAACAGTTCCGAACAAGGGAGTGCTACGGATGCCAAGCTTGACGGGGTCAACCAGGCCGGAAAGACCGGGACGACGAACTACCCATCTGGTTATAGCCAAACCGGTGCAATGGACTCCTGGATGGCCGGTTACACCAAGAACTACTCAATCGCCGTTTGGACCGGGTACGATCACCCGCTGCAAGAAAGCGGCATTACCGATCAGTACACCAAGTCCGCAATCCTGCTCTACCGGAATCTGATGGAGTACCTCGATGGCCAAAACCATGCTTCGGATTGGTCAATGCCAAGCACTGTCGAAGCGGTCAAGGTCAACGGCAAACGTCAGCTGGTGATCAAGGATTCCAAGTGGGCCCTGGACTATACCGCCGACGATAGCGACGATGATGATAGTGTTTCGAGCTCACTCCTCTCTTCCTCTTCTAGTTCCGAAAAGAAGAGTTCTAGCTCCACTAGCTTGAGTACCAGTTCAAGCACCACCGCAAGCCACAGCAGTTCTGCGGCAAGCAGTGCTTCCTCATCTGCACCCGCGGCTAGTTCGTCTAGTGCTTCTTCAACCGCCAACACTACGCCAACGCAAAACGCTGGCAATGGTAACGGGGGCAACCAATAAGAGTTAAAATCAAAAAACTCCGCTGCAATTTTGTGGCGGAGTTTTTTTAATTACGGCAGATTGTAAAATTTAAGTTGAACATTTAAGTGGACAGAAAAACCCATCAAGGTCTTTAATGGTGTTACCGTACAATCCATTAGAAAGAAGGACCTTGATGAGCACCACT
>NZ_JAOVYZ010000044.1 GCF_026413145.1 Limosilactobacillus kribbianus
CTTTACTTTGGTGTGAACAGTTAAAGTATAACGCAGGAGCTTCTTGCGTTTTTTCTATTTTTATAACAAGGAAGCCAGGGATAGCGGTGATTAGCCGTTATTCCTGGCTTTCAAGTTTCAGTGTATAATGATGAAAATGGCTAGGGGTGGTGCTTATGCAAATTCGACCAATTATAAATCAGCAAGAACTCGGCCAGACCAGTGCCATCTTCCAACGAACCTGGCAGTCGGCCTACCGGGGACTGCTGCCTGCAGTGGGACTACGAGCGCTGCAACCGGACGATTGGGAAGCGGGCCTGGTACGGCCAGGTCGCCATAACTTGATTGCCCAGGCTGACGATTAGCTGGTGGGCGTTGTCAGCTACGGTACGCCGCGCAACCCGCAATATTTTTCAACTAATGCTGGTGAGCTGATGGCGCTCTACGTCCTCACTGAATATGAGAGTCAAGGGATCGGCACCCGGTTGCTCGCCCAAGCGGAAGCCGCGCTGGCAAAAAACTTTTCGCGGGCCGATTTGCTGGTTCTCGCGGAAAATAAGTCGGCTCGTTTCTTTTATCAGCGCCACGGCTGGCGGCCGACCGGTGTAGTGGTCAACCAGGTGATCTTTGGTCAGCCCGTCCGGTTACTTCAGTATGAAAAATCTCTTAAAAAATAGAACTCGGTGAATCTTCCGACCTTCAGGCGGGGAGATTCACTGAGTTTTTAAATTGCCATTAGAATTCCAGCGATGAGTAAACAGAGCACCGCCAGGCCAATGTACCTTCCTGTCCGCTGCCAGTGCCAGCGGATTTGCTGGCGCCGGTAGTCGTCGACGGTGGCCCTGATCCGCTGCTGGTTGGCCGCCGAGAAGTCGTGGGTCAGAAAATTTTTCTCGTGATCCAAACGGGGCGGGTAAAAGAGCCAGCGCCACCAGGAATAGTCGGGAAGGACGAACTGGCTGCGGGTGGTCCAACGGGGGTTGTGGGCCGCAACGGGCAGGATCAGGACGCGCTGGATCACGGCCGGCTTAATCTTGGCCTTGCTGTCGCAGTAGTCACTCACCGGAACGTTGATCAGAGCACCCAAGAGAACTTCCTGCCAGTGGTGGGGATGCTCCTGGATGTGCTGATGCAATGCTTGCTGCAGGTCGCGGGGCAGTTGATAATTGGCGATGCGGCCGTCGGTGAAGCGGACCTGGACCCAGTAGACCTTCTTTGGTTTATGTCTGCGATGGTGATGATGCTTAACTTCGTCTTGCTTTTTCTCTGCTAGTGCTCGCTGCGCAAACGACCAATCACGAGTGTCCATCAAAATCTCCTCCTCCCCAAAATTGAATAATGAATACTAAGCTAGCTATTCTGGAAAAAAGAGCGCCATCAGCTGGTCCAAAATTTGCTCGGGCACCAACTGCCGTTCCGTACGTTGCAGATAGTAGCTATCGCCCCGTAAGCAGGCGATCAGCATGTCGGAGCGAAAGGCCACTGTGATGGAACTCAGCCCTGGATTGGTTTTGCCAATCAAATTGGCGAACAAGTGGTGGAGTCGCTGATAGTTGGGCCGGGAATAATACTGGGTCGCCGATTCGAGGCTACCGGTGGGCAGGAGGTGCTGACGGTGCTCCCGAAAGCTTAGGTAGTCGCCGAGCACCTGGCGCACCGTTTCTCGGCTGATGTCTTTATTCTGGATCAAAGTCTCCTCGCGGGCGAGATAATCATCGAGCTGGGCGTAAGCCAGGGAGATGAAGAGATCGCCCCGTGTGGGAAAATTTCGGTAGAGGGTTCCCACGCCGACCCCGGCGGCCCGGGCAATTTGGGCCATTGTAATCTGGTCGGCCGCGTTTTCTGCCAGGAGCTGTTCGGTAGCCTTAAATATTTTTTGGCGGTTGTGTTGAGCGTCCGTTCGCATAGGTTGCCTCCAATGAAAATTGACAAAATTTCTTCTAAGGAATAGTATACCATTAATACATAAACGGAATATATTCCGGTAAGGAGGAGAACATGAATTTTCGGCAACGAATTGTTTTAACGATTGCGATGCTCAGCTACCTGTTGACGGCGATGTCGAACTGCCTGGTGATCACCGGCCTGACGAAGATCGCAACCGATCTGCACCTGGATCAGGTGGGGCTTTCCTGGGTCCAAAACGCCTATGGTCTGGCCTTTGGCAGCTTTTTGCTGCTGAGCGGGCGACTCAGCGATGCCTTTAGCCGACGACGGATCTTAAACGTCGCATTGGGGATTTGCTCGGTTCACTGCTGTCGGGTCTAGCTATGAGCGGTGGTGTCATGATCGCCGCCCGATTCTTGCAGGGGCTGGGTTCGGCACTGCTGGCGCCAACCAGCATGGCGCTTTTGATCGACTACTTTGAGGGCCCCGCCCTGGTCAAAGCGATCGCCTGGTATAGTTCGGTTTCCGGATTGGGAGCGAGCATCGGCCTGGTGCTCGGCGGCCTTTTTGCCAGCCTCTGGTCCTGGCGGTTGGGATTTTACCTAAACGTCCCGGTCTGCCTGCTGATGCTGTGCCTGTCGTGGCGGACGCTCAAGGAGTCGGCCATCTCCCAAGCGCACGAACGATTTGATCTGCTCGGCACACTTACCTCGGTTTTGACCTGCAGCCTGCTCGTCTGGGGTTTGAATGGTGCCGGTCAGCTGGTGCTTGTTTTGGTCCTTGCGATGATCTTCCTGATTGCTTTTGTGGTCATCGAATACCGCAGCCAGGCTCCCTTGCTGCCATTGCGGATTTTTAGGAACGGGGTGCGGACGATCGGCTACCTTTGCCGGGCGATCCTCAACGGGGCCGTGCTTGGCTACTGGTTCTTCGTTTCGGAATATCTCCAGCGGGTTCTGCACTATTCGCCGCTCGAAGTCGGTTTTGCTTATCTCCCGCTGTCGGTAACGCTCTTCTTGGCCGCGATGGTGGTTCCCCGACTGATCAACGCGTGGAACGACAAGGGCGTACTGATCCTGGCTAGTCTGACCATGCTGGCGGGTTTTGGTCTGGCTCTCGTGATGAATGGCCGCGGTTACTGGCTGGGTACCGGTCTGCCAATGCTGATCCTTGGGTGTGGTCAGGGCCTGGCGCTTGCCCCCACGACCAACATGGGAATCTATCAAGTGCCGGCGGAGCACAGCGGCACGGCGTCGGGGCTCGTCAATGTTGCCCACCAGCTCGGCGGCGTACTCGGCCTAGCCATGATGGTCAATTTTGGGACCAGCCTCGTAAGTGCGGGTGACGTAAATGACCAGTTTCGGGTAGCGATGATCGTCGCGCTTGCCATGATGGCACTGACGCTTTTGTTGGCAATTTTGGCGGGAAAAGAAGAAGCTGAATAAAAATTGCAAAATTCTCTTGACAATTTTGCTTGGTGCGTGTAAATTAAAATGCAATTAGAAAATGATTATAAAAACACGTTGAAAAGACAAGTAGTCCGACCAGCAGCGCGCAGAGAGTTTCCGTTTGGTGAAAGGAAATCGGTGCGGTCAGGCGAAGATCACTTTGAGTGCCCGGGTGAATATCAGTAACCCGCGGTGGGTGCAGCCCATTACAGCTGCCGTGTTTAGCGCTGGTCGCTGAACATTGAGGCTAGTGGTGCGAGCTGCTAGTGAATTTAGGGTGGTAACACGCGTGAGCGTCCCTTGACTCAGCAATGAGTCGGGGGCGCTTTTTTTTATAATCAGCAACTCTTAAGATTTAATGAGAAGGGATGGATTGATTATGAAGTTTACAGTAGTTGGAGCCGGTGCGATGGGCTTACGTTTTGGGGTGTTGCTGCAGGAAGCGGGGAACGAGGTTGACTTTGTCGAAGGCTGGCAACCCCACTATGACAAGATGAAGGAGCAAGGCGGCGTCTACGTGACCCGGGAGCACAAGAACAAGCACTTGGTTCCGGTTAACGTCTACACGCCAGAGGAATACACTGCCACCGACGCGGACTTTGTCTTCTTTGAACTCAAGCAGATGCAGCTGGACGAGATGCTGAAGCGCTGCGCCCACTTTCTCAAGGACCAATACTGCCTGACCGCCATGAACGGGATGGGCCATGTCGAAAAACTCTTGAAGTACTTCCCAAAGGAAAAACTGGTGGCCGGGACCGCACTGGTTGCCACCATCCTGACCGGCCCGGGCGAGGTCGAATTCGTCGGTGAACCGGGGATGGGGACCACTAACTGGGCCAACTACACCGAAAAACCGGACGAGAAGACCCATGAGCTGATGGCTGAGATGAAGAAGGCGAACTTCAACCCGTCGCTGAAGACCAACTTCCTCGGCACCTTAATGGCCAAGGTCGTCTTCAACTCCGTGGTCAACACCCTTTGTACGATGTTTGAAATCACCATGGGCCAGTACGCTAGCTTTGAAAAGGCCGATGACCTGTCCCGTCAGCTGATCGATGAGGCCTACGACGTCTGCGAACGGGCTGGGGTCCAACTGGTTTCGACCCGGGCCGAGGAGCTGGAGAGCGTCGACTACGTTTCTAAGGTCGGCAACCCGAACCACTACCCATCGATGTACCAGGACATGAGTCATAATCGGCCAGTCGAGGTCGACTACATCAACGGCTACTTCGTCAAGCTCGGCCGCAAGTATCATTACGAGGCCAAAACCCACGCCTTCGTAACCAACCTGGTTCACCTAGCTGAGGCAACCCGGGACGCTCGGAAATAACATTAACTAAAATTAAAACTTGATTAATCATTTTAACCGTATTATAATCAAAATAACTTCAAACGAAAGGAACGATTGTTATGTTAAACACACTTTGGCAAGCCTGGCAATGACTAAGTGAGACTACAACAACTAGTGTAGGCTCACCTTTGATGATGCGATCAAAAGAGTCTGCGCTAGGGCAATCGTTTAATCAAGACGGTCCCGATAGTGTAGATACTACCGGGACCTTTTTGTCGTAGTACCTGGACTCTGACAAAGAACAAAGGAGTTTGGGAATAATGAAAAAAGCAGAAATCAACGCACGCGCAGAAGAAACGAAGTACTACGGTGAATTCGGTGGACAATACGTCCCCGATGCTATCAAGCCGGCATTAAATGAAATTGCAACTTGTTATCAGGAAGTCAAGCACGACACCCGCTTTCGCGATGAGCTGGCCGGGTTCTTAAAGGACTATGCGGGCCGAGAAACGCCACTTTACTATGCCGAGGGGCTAACTAAGTACCTGGGTGGGGCTAAGATCTACTTCAAGCGTGAGGATTTGAATCACTTGGGTGCTCACAAGATCAACAACGCCCTGGGTCAGATCCTTTTGGCAAAGCGAATGGGCAAGAAGCAAATCATTGCAGAAACCGGGGCCGGCCAGCACGGTGTTGCCACCGCCGCCGCGGCCACCAAGCTCGGCCTTGATTGCAAGATCTACATGGGCCAGCTGGATACCGAGCGCCAGAAGCTGAACGTCTTTCGGATGCGGCTGATGGGCGCTGAGGTGGCGGCTGTCGGTGGGCCGAACGGCATCCTGGAAGACGCTATTCACGCGGCCTTTGCCGACCTGGCGGAAAACTACCAGGATACTTACTACCTGGTTGGCTCCGCGGTGGGGCCTTATCCTTACCCGGAAATGGTGCGCGACTTCCAGAGCGTAATCAGTAAGGAGGCGCGGCGACAGTTTCTGGATAAGGAAGGTCGGCTGCCGGATGCCGTGATTGCCTGTGTCGGCGGGGGCTCGAACGCGATCGGGGCCTTTGATAACTTCATCGATGATTCGTCGGTCCGCTTAATCGGAGCCGAGGCGGCCGGAAAGGGTATCGATACCCCGCAGAACGCCGCCACCCTGACGCTAGGAACGGTTGGCGTTAACGATGGGATGAAGTCCTATGTTCTGCAGGACCAGAATGGGCAGCCATTACCGGTTTATACTATTTCTGCCGGCCTGGACTACCCTGGTGTCGGACCGGAGCACTCGCTGCTCAAGGACATCAAGCGGGCTGAATATTACGCGATTACCGACGACGAGGCAGTCAATGCCTTCCAGTTAACCTCTAAATTAGAGGGAATCATTCCGGCGTTGGAGAGTTCCCACGCGATTGCGGAGGCGATCAAGGTCGCACCACAGATGGGCAAAGATCAACTGCTGATGGTCAACGTTTCCGGGCGTGGGGATAAGGACGTTCGTCAGGTGGCTGATTACTTGGGTGAAGAGATTTAATCATGTGCATGCTTTAAGTTAATAAGTAAAAGCGACGATTCGCAATCTGGTTTTGATTGCGGATCGTCGCTTTTTACTCTCGGCTTTCGCTCAAAAGTCCGTCCATAAAATTCTGCATGATCACTCGCCCACCGCTGGGCCGTTCGTGTTGTTGAAAAAGCATCTGATGGTGGACGTTTTCGTAACCAAAGAGGGCATTGGCGTAGTGCCTGATCTGATCGTCGTCGGGATTGTCGAGAAGTTGATTCGCCAAATTCGTCAGCCCAACCTTGATAGCCCGGCGCATTCGCTGAACCATAATTTTCTTTTCATGCCCGTCAATTTTAAGTTGGCTGGTCAGGTCGACGTCGCGATAATGCTCGTCCAGGCGGTCCATCAGGGTGATTACTTGAAGAATATCGGCGCTTCCCAGTTCGGCCGCCATGCCGAGGACCTTGAGGATCGTGTTGGCCCCTTCCTTGACAGAGACTGGTTCTGGAGTCGGCTTGGCGCCGTTAAACTGATTAACCATCGCTGAGATCGACGAGAGCTGCTGGGCCATTTGGAGACTTTGCTCGACCTTGGTGATCACCGTCTTAACTTCGATCAGGTTGACTGGTTTATTGATAAAAAATTCAATCCCGGCTTGGTAGGCCTTGGCCCGCAGATCGCTGTCCTGAACCTTGGAGATCATGATGAAACGCACCTGGGGCTTGGCTGCCTTGACCGCTTTAACGAGGTCGATTCCCGAAAGGTCGGGCATCAAAAGATCGGCAAGCACGATGTCGACGTCCCGTAATTGAATCTCATTCTGGGCTTGACGGGGACTAGTGGTCATGCCGATAACCTCGTCATTGAAATTTTGCTCGATGATGTTTTGCAGGACGTAAAGAATTGCCTGATCATCATCAACAATGTAGAACTTCATCTTAGTTGGCCCCCTTGCTAGTTAATAGTTTTTTGTTCAGGGAAACGGTAAAGGTGGTGCTGCTCCCTTCCTTGGAGTTGACCGTGATCCGCCCGGCAAACTGATCCTGAACGATTGATTGAACGTTGGAGAGACCGATCCCGCGATAGATGTCGCCAGACTGATCGAATTTTGTTGAAAAGCCGGCCTTGAAGATTAGCGGCAACATTGCCTCAGGAATCCCGCTGCCGTTGTCGTGAACAGTGACCTGAACGTCTTCATTCCGCTCTTGAACCGTAATCGCGATTTCCCCGTTGCGCTTTTTGCCAATCGCATCGATCCCGTTAAGAATCAAGTTGGAGAGGATCGTCACTAGGTAGTAGTGTTCGGGAACCGTGCAATCAAGGCTGTTTTGGACCACCAGGTTGATGTCGAGGTGGCGGGAATGAATGATCATTTGGGAATAGGAGCTAACGATCTTTAAAATGTCGTTCATCTTCATCGGGGCATTGTCCTGGTCATCGAAATAATCACCCAGTCCCTTGATGACATCTTGATAGGAGTGCTTGATCTCGTGAACCCGCTGGGCAATTTGGTAGGCCATCTTTTGTTCTTCCGGCAGTTGCTCGGTCTTGAGACGCTCGTTGAGCAGGTAGGCGTTTTTCGTGACGGTTTCGATGTCGCTGACGTTTTTCTTCATGAAGTAGACCTCGCTCTTGACGGCAGCGGCCACCCAGATGAAGTGGTAGTACTGCTGCTCGTGCTCCTCACTGCGGACGATTAGTAGTTGGAAGTAGTGAAAAAGAAAGGAAATAAGGGTGGCCACCAGCGTGCGGACCAGGGCGACGACAAAGACCAGTTCGACAACGTAGAGGGTCAAACCCTGCATCCGGGTTAAGAAGCCGATCTCCAGTAAGTTTGACAGGTAATCACAGATCACGATCGTTAAAAAGAAGGCCGAATTGTTGCGGAAATGGCGCTGCCAGTAAAGCAGGTAGTAGATAATTACGTAGCAGCTGAAATAGAGAATGTCGGCCACCGTGTAGCTGAGAACGTGGGTGGTGTTACGGGTGAGGAGCAGGACTAGACCGCGAAAAACCGGCGAGGCGATTGCGATGGCAAAGCCAAGCTGGAGGGGGTTAAGGTCCTGGTTGAAGTAGAGAAAGACCGGCAAGAGCAGGGCGGAAAGGGCGATGATGAAGCCGGGCACGAAGGCGTTGAATTCGGCTTGGGAGGCCAGGGCGACGCAGATGGCCGCAATGATGATTCGCTGCCACTTATGATAATTAAGGAAACTAGGGTTCTTGATCATGATTACCTCTAAAGCTGCTGTGAAGTTTTATGATTTTTTCTGAATATATTGGAAAGCGCTTTCTATAATAAAAAGTGTTTTTGAGGACGAAACGATTTCGTTTTGCCTCATCATTCACCATTATACGCTAGTTAACGATCTGACAGCACCTTGATGGTGAAAAGCAATTATTCTATTGTAAGGGAGTTAAGATTATGGACGCAACTGTCGAACAGCCGCGGAAGAAAAAGTGGAAATTGAAGATGCCCGGCGCCTTCACGATCCTGTTCTTCCTAACGGTGATTTCAGTCATGCTGACCTGGTTTGTGCCGGCGGGGTCCTATTCCAAGGTTTCCTATGGGCACCACGAGCTGACGGTGACCCAACCGAGTGGTAAGAAGACCACCATGCCCGCCACCCAGGCGTCACTGAAGAAACTGAATGTCCAAATTGACATTGACCAGTTTACCTCGGGAGCGATCTCCAAGCCGGTTTCGGTTCCCGGAACCTATAAGCGCTTAAAGCAGCACCCGGCCAGCCTTTATTCAATCTTTACCAGCATGGTCAACGGGACGATGCAGGCCGTAGACATCATGATCTTCATCTTTGTCCTGGGAGGCCTGATCGGGGTCGTTAAGGCGAGTGGGGCCTTTGAATCCGGATTGGAGGCACTGACCAAGCGCTCAAAGGGGAAGGAATTCGTCCTCGTCTTCATGGTTGCCGTGCTTTTGGCCTTCGGGGGAACCTTGTGTGGGATTGAAGAAGAGGCCGTGGCCTTCTACCCAATCCTGGCGCCAGTCTTCATCTCGATGGGCTACGACTCGATCGTGACCGTCGGGGCCATCTTCTTGGCCTCCTCCATCGGGACGACCTTCTCGATCATCAACCCGTTCCAGGTTGTAATTGCCTCGAACGCCGCCGGAACCCAGTTCACCCAGGGGATGACGGGCCGGATCGTCGGCTTCACGGTTGCCGTGATCTGCCTGCTCTTCTACCTGCACTGGTACGCCCGTAAGGTACAGAAGGATCCGACCTTCTCCTACACTTACGAGGACAAGGCCAAGTTCGACGCGATGTGGTCGATGGACTCAACGGAGGAAAAGGACCTCTCCTTCACCACGAAGAAAAAGATCATCCTGGTTCTTTTTGCCTGTGCCTTTCCGATCATGATCTGGGGTGTGATGGCGAAGAATTGGGCCTTCCCGGACATGGCGGCTTCATTCCTGCTAATCGCCGTGATTATCATGTTCCTGACCTGTTTTGGGAAGAAGGACGGCCTGGGTGAATACCAGACTACCGAGGCTTTCTCAAACGGTGCCGCCAGCCTGGTTGGGGTATCCTTGATCATCGGTCTGGCCCGGGGAATCAACAACATCTTAAACGAAGGTTACATCTCCGACACGATTCTCTATGCTTCATCCGAATTGGTTAAGCACATGAGCGGGTCCGTCTTCATCATCATGATGATGCTGATCTTCTTCGTTCTGGGCTTCATCGTGCCATCCTCATCCGGCCTGGCTGTATTGGCAATGCCAATCATGGCCCCGCTGGCCGACACGGTTCACATTCCACGTTACATCGTGGTTACGGCCTACCAGTTCGGTCAGTACGCAATGCTCTTCCTGGCCCCAACCGGCCTGGTAATGGCAACCCTGCAGATGTTGGACATGAAGTATTCGCACTGGTTCCGCTTCGTTTGGCCAGTGGTCCTCTTTGTCCTCATCTTCGGTGGTGGGATCCTGGTAACTGAAGTACTGCTTGCCTAATTTGCACATGGCTGTCTCTTTTTAAGAGGCGGCCTTTTTTGTTGACTAAAAAATTGACAGCTGATGAAAATGCCGTCAGTTTGCTGCTGGTGGGCCGTTGCTCAATATGATTGGGGGAGAATATAATATGATTTGAAACGGGGGAGCAAAATGAAAAAGAAATCTTTATATCTAATGGGGATGCTTGTGACGATGTCATTACTACTTGGTGGCTGTGGCGCAAATTCAACAGCGCATCACAATAGCACCAGCAGTAGCAGTAGTTCAGCCGTGACCAAGACTACTACTTCTTCTACTTCGAGCAGTAAGACGAGCACCACGCATTCTCAGTCCGCGGCGCTGTGGAATCATAATAAAGACGCCCAGCTGACGACCTTTATTAATCAGTCGGCACCGACGATGCACCAGTCATACACCAAATATGATGGGGCAACCGATTTGAAAACGAATCCGGGAACGGAATACCCAAGTGATTTTAAGATGACAACGGTTGAAGGGGATAATGCTTCAATCGGTTGGGCGCCATCCGGAAAGGGCAACTACGACTACAATGTGGTTGCACTCTATAATTACAATGGTTCTAACACGAGCCACATCACCTATGCCTTCGCCTTTCACGATGGGCAACCGGTAGCCTTGGTTGATCAAAGCACGAATGGCACGCCCAATTGGACGCCGACCAAAAATACGGATGTTCAAAGCAATTTTGAGCGGATTGCCGACGCACAATAAATTAGTAAAGGCGAATGCAACATCAAAAGGCTAGGATAATGTTCGCTCGCTTTCCAAATCGACAAGCTGTATAATAGGAATAACGATTTACTACTTTGGGAGGGTGAATAAAATCGCAACAATCAAGGAGATCGCTGCCAAGGCCGGATACTCACCAGCGACAGTTTCGCGGCTTTTAAATAACGATCCAAACCTTTCAACGACTACTGAAACCCGCCGGAAAATAATGGAGGTTGCGGATCAACTGGGCTACTGGAAAGATCACCAGCGAAAGATTGATCGTTCGCAGCAATTTAAACTGGCGTTACTTTACCGTATTAGTGGGGAAGAGCAGCTGCAGGACGAGTACTTTGCTTTTCTGCGAAAGGCCATCATCAAGGAGGCCGATGCGGAGGGGATCCAGTTGCAAAGTTTCCAGCATATTGAAGATTTGATTGCCGCCGCTGATTCCTTTCACGGCTTCATTGGGGTAGGAGCCGATCGGGTAACGATTGAAAAATTGACGGCCTTGCATCAAAAATTACCAGCGGGGGTTTTCATTGATATTAATCCTGCACCGCGTCTTTTTGACTCCGTTCGCCCGAATTTGGAGCTAACGATTCAGGACGCCTTGCAGAAACTGGTTGCAGCCGGTCATCGGCGAATCGGCTTTATTGGCGGAAAAGGTCTCAAAATTAATAACGTTCAACAAAATGATGTCCGTGAGATGGCCTTTCGCGAATTTACCAGTATGCAGGGAATTCGTGAGGCACCGGTATTCGTTGGTGGGCAATTTAATGTTGAAACCGGCTATCAACTCGGAAAACAGGTACTAGAGCAAATGGGTGATCATTTGCCGGATGCCTTTATCATTGCTTCGGACACGTTGAGCGTCGGGGTGCTTCAGGCGTTTAATGAGGCCGGGGTAATGGTTCCGCGCGATGCAGCGATTATCAGCATCAACAATAGCGAAGTGGCGAACTATGTTTCCCCACCGTTATCGTCGTATAACATCAATCAGGAAACACTGAGCTGGATGGCGCTAAGCTTACTCCGTGACCTCATTCGTCACCCCTCCAGTCCGCATGTCCATCTTCAAGTTAACACGGACTTGGTGGTGCGCAAGAGCTTTATTCCGAAGAATGATGATTAGGGCCTTATTGTAAAAGGGTCCTTTTTTATTTTTTCAGCCAAAGCAACGGTTTAGTAAATGATTTACGAATTTAGCATAAACTATTTACTAAATGAGCTAGTTGAAGTACAATAAATTTTGAAAACGATTACAAGAATTGTCGTTGAGGAGGTTATCGTATGGCAGCAACTAGCCACAAACTAACCGGGAAACAGATTGCTTCTCGCGCATCATTTTGTTTTGGTAATGTTGGTCACTCTGCCCTTTTATGGGGTGATGAGTACTTACTTTATCATTTTTGTCACCGGCGGGATGTTCAATGGCCTGCCGAAGTCCGTTTCTAACCGCCTGATTGGTTTAATTACCGGTCTGATCGTGGGAGTCCGGATTCTGGAACTGTTGATTGACCCGCTGCTGGGGAACATCGTTGACAATACCAAGTCGCGCTGGGGAAAGTTTAAGCCCTGGATCATGATCGGGAACATCGTCAGTGTCATCCTGCTTCTGGTGCTCTTTACCGGGATCTTTGGCCTGGCCAAGGTCAACTGGGTACTGTTTGCGGTCTTATTTGTAATTATCTTTATCAGTTTTGATATTTTCTACTCTCTTTCAGATGTTTCCTATTGGGGAATGGTTCCAGCGATCAGTGAAGATTCTCAAGAACGGGGCGTTTACACCTCACTGGGGGCCTTTGCCGGGACAATCGGCTGGAATGGTCTGACGATCATTGTAGTCCCAACCGTTACCTACTTCACCTACCTGGCAACCGGGAAACACAACGAAGGGCCGATCGGTTGGTTTGCCTTTGCGGCCATTGTTTCCGCCGTCGCCCTGTTGAGTGCGATTGCCGTTTGCCTGGGAACCAAAGAAAAGTACAACATCATTCGGAAGTCGGCTCAGGACAAGACCACGATTGGTCAAGTCTTCTCCGCAATCTTCCACAATGACCAGATTTTGTGGCCAAGTTTAGCCTACCTACTGTACTCCTGTGCCTACGTCATCACTAACGGGGTACTATTCTACCTTTACAAGTTCGTTATCGGTAAGCCTGGCGAATTTTGGATCGTTGGTGTTATTGCTACGATCATCGGCTTCTGCACGAGCCCGCTTTTCCCAATCCTGAACAAGTTCATTCCGCGGAAGTGGCTCTTCATTGGCGGTCAGATTTCAATGGCCCTTGCTTATGTGATCTTTATCTTCTTCCGGACCAATGTCTTTATGATGGACCTCGGCCTGGTGCTCTTTAACATTAACTTCGCCCAGCTGGTCACTGTCCTGACCCTGACCGACGCGATTGAATATGGTCAGTTGCACAACGGTCAGCGGAACGAAGCCGTCGTTCTTGCCGTGCGGCCAATGATCGATAAGCTGACCGGTGCCATTTCCAACGGCCTGGTTGGCTACATTGCCATCGCGGCCGGAATGACCGGTTCTGCCACGGCTGCCGACATGACGGCCCACGACATTCACACCTTTGATAGCATGGCCTTCTACATCCCACTGGTCTTTGCACTCTTGGCAATCGTTGCCTTTGCCTGGAAGGTAACCCTGAGCGAAAAGAAGCACGCCGTCATTGTCGAAGAATTAAAGGACAAGCTTGCTAATGACGGTGCTACTGTTGAAATGCCGGCTGAAAAGGCTGCGGATGAAGTCAAGGTTGAACACGTTGCCGCACCGGTTAGCGGGAAGGTGATCGCCATGAAAGACGTCATTGACACCGATGGGCAGCCGTTCCCCGGAACTGGCTTTGCAATTCAACCGAGTGAGGGCAAGATTTACGCACCGTTTGACGGTCAGATCAACTTCACCTTCGGCACTCGCCACGCCTTCGGAATTACCTCTGATCAAGGCTTAGGCATGGTCGTTCACATCGGAATTGGCACCGTCAACATGCGGGGTGAGGGCTTTAACACCCACTATACCGATGGGGAAGAGGTCAAGACTGGTCAATTGCTCTTTGACTTTGACCGCGACCAGATTCTCAATGCTGGTTACCAGGACGTTGTCGTGAACTTCTTTACGGAGCCTAAGCGGATCAGTGCCATGAAGGGACTTGAGCCTGGCAAGCAGGTTAACCATGGTGACTCAGTTGTCGACGTCGAATTTAAGTAGAGGAGTGGATTTTATGAAGAAGGGAATTCCTGATTTCCTATACGGTGGTGACTATAATCCGGAACAATGGCCGGAAGACACCTGGAAAGACGATCTTAAGGTCTTCAAGCAGGCGGATCTCAATTCGGCGACCGTTAATGTCTTCTCCTGGTCGCTATTGGAACCACGCGAGGGTGAGTTTGACTTTTCAATGTTGGACAAGATCATTGAGAACCTCTCGGCGGCCAACTTTGACATTGTCCTGGCCACCTCCACCGCGGCAATGCCGGCCTGGATGTTCAAAAAATATCCCGATGTTGCCCGGGTTGACTATCAGGGACGGCGCCACGTCTTCGGTGCCCGGCACAACTTCTGCCCGTCTAGTGAAAACTATCGGCGCCTAGCCCGCCAATTGGTCCTGAAGTTAGCCCAGCGCTACCACGACAATCCGCACATTGTGGCCTGGCACGTCAACAACGAGTACGGTGGCAACTGCTACTGTGACAACTGTGCAGCGACCTTCCGGGAATGGCTCAAGGCTCGCTACCAGACGCTAGATGCTCTGAACGCCGCCTGGAACATGAATGTCTGGTCCCACGCCATTCATGACTGGGACGAGATCGTGGTGCCCAATGAGCTGGGTGACGCCTGGGGACCCGAGGGCACGGAAACGATTGTAGCCGGCCTGTCGGTAGACTACCTGCGTTTCCAATCTGATCAGATGTTGGAGCTTTTCAAGCTGGAAAAGAAGCTGATCGAGCAGTACTCACCGGATATTCCGGTGACGACCAACTTCCACAGCCTGCCGAACAAGATGATCGACTATCAGAAGTGGGCCAAGGACCAGGACATCATTTCCTACGATAGCTACCCGGCCTACAACATGCCGACCTATCATCCGGCCTTCCTCTACGACCTGATGCGGACGCTCAAACACCGGCCGTTCATGCTGATGGAATCAACCCCATCCCAGGTGAACTGGCAGCCATACAGTCCACTGAAGCGACCGGGCCAGATGCGGGCGACCGAGCTTCAGGCGGTAGCCCACGGTGCCGACACTGTTCAGTTCTTCCAACTCAAGCAGGCGCTGGGTGGTTCAGAGAAGTTCCACGGGGCAGTGATTGCCCACTCTGGGCGGACCGATACCCGGGCATTTAAGGAAGTTGCCGAACTGGGGCATGACCTCAAACGGGTTGGCCCGATGATTCAGCATTCGACGACCCCGGCCAAGGTGGCCCTGATCTTTGACTGGAGCAACTTCTGGTCTTTCGAGTACATCGACGGGATCACCCAGGATCTGGA
Source organism: Limosilactobacillus kribbianus (assembly GCF_026413145.1). GTDB lineage: Bacteria > Bacillota > Bacilli > Lactobacillales > Lactobacillaceae > Limosilactobacillus > Limosilactobacillus kribbianus. The sequence continues at coordinate 15,314 of NZ_JAOVYZ010000044.1, forward strand.
ATATATTCCGCTGATTCTCGACTACTACCGGCAGTTCTATGAGCGCAACATTCCAACCGACGTGATCAGTGTCGACGACGACTTCAGTCAGTATGACCTGGTTGTGGCTCCGATCCTCTACATGGTCAAGCCGGGCCTGGACCAGAAGATCAACCAATACGTGAAAAGCGGTGGTCACTTTGTCACCACCTTCATGTCGGGGATGGTCGGTCCGTCCGACAACATCTATCCGGGGGGCTACCCAGGACCGCTGAAGGACGTTACCGGCGTTTGGGTCGAGGAGAGCGACGCCGTTCTGCCTGACCAAGCCGTTAAGGTTAAAGTTGGCGACAGCGACTACGATGCCCACCTGATCTGTGATCTTATTCATCCGCAAGGCGCCACCGTTCTGGCTAGCTATGACAGCGAATTTTATGCTGGTACGGCGGCAGTCACCGAGAACAAGTATGGTCAGGGAACCGCCTGGTACATCGGCAGCCGGCTTGAACATGCCGGCCTGAGTAAGCTGATCGACCGCATCGTCAAGGGTGCTGGTGTTCAGCCACTGATTGCGGAACAAACTCCGCTAGAAATCACCAAGCGGGTCACCGCTGAAGGTCGCGAACTCTACTTTGTCCTCAACATGGGCAATGACACTCAGCAACTGCCGGAAAGTCTGCAAGGCTATCATGATCTTTTGACGGACAAACCGGCCGCGGCGCAGTTAAATGGTTGGGACGTCGAAATTCTTGCGCAAAACTAACTTGAACTTACATATTGATTTCTCCCAAAATAAGGGGCAGCACTTGGTTTTTAACAAGCGAATGCTGTCCCTTTATTGTTACCAATTCTAATTTGAGAAGCACCAACTAAACGACTACAATGGGGCTAGATGTTAAATAATTTGAATGAAGAGTCATGTGGTAATAAGTCAAGATAAAATTATCACTGACAAACTTGTTTTGACCAGATTTTTGACGCACTTAAATAAGCCTTGGTACCAAGGTGTTTTAAAAGCTAAGCGTCGAGAATCAA
>NZ_JAOVYZ010000045.1 GCF_026413145.1 Limosilactobacillus kribbianus
TGAAAACGGGTGTAATAATCTCAGACTTTTCTTCCATACAAAACGACCTCCTATATTGATGTTGTCACCAGTATAGGAGATCGTGCGGTTTATTAATAGACGTATCGCTACGGCGGGCTTACCTAAAATTGAAAGGGGAATTTGGGATGGAAAAAGCAATCAACTTTGATTACTCGACGCAACCGGACAGCTTGCTGGGTATTACTTCGGTAGGACGCTCAGATACCATGGCAGGGCACCAATACGGCCCGGCAGTCCGTCCCTACTACCTGCTCCACTATATTTTATCCGGGTCAGGGACCTTTCGCGTCAATGGAATCCGGTACCACCTTCACGCCGGTCAGGGATTCTTCATTGCCCCGAACTGTCAGACCGATTACGAGGCTGATACAGTCACGCCGTGGTCCTATGTTTGGCTGGGTTTTACGGGTGCCTATGCCCAGGAAGTGGTTAATCAGCTGGCGATTTCTGCGGAGAATCCCGTGTACAGCAATTCTCACTATTATGAACTTGCCGATTGCGTCAATCAGATTATCCAGCACCGCCCCGTCACGGTTGCCAATAGCCTGTTAGCGAATAGTTATCTACTTCGCTTTTTGAGCCTAATCGCTGATTCGACCATCGTTCAAGAGCAGCAGACCCAGCAGAAAAATTCCTATGTTGATCGGGCAATCGACTACCTGACAAAACACGCTGCGACGGCCTCGGCTGACCAGCTGGCCCGAGCGGTAAACCTTGACCGGAGTTACCTCACCGTGCTTTTTAAGCAGGTGACCGATCTGACACCGGGACAATATATCCGTAATTTCCGGATCACCAAGGCGCGTCACCTACTGGAATCGACGACCTTGCCTGTGGAAAAGATCGCCACGCTTTGTGGTTACACCCATGCTAATTCGTTTGCGCGGATCTTTAAGCAGACGTACGGTTTGTCGCCGCGGGCCTACCGGAAACAAGTGGAAAAAGAATTGAAATAATAAAAGCGTTTAGTGAATCGATTGCAGGTTCACTAAACGCTTTTTGCTATGCCACGGCACGCTGGCCGCCTGCCAAGAGTGGTTCGGCGACGTGGGTGCGGAACCACTGGGTGAGCGGTCCCATGAAGAGAGCGGTGACAATCGTGCCCACCCCGAGGGTAACGTTGAAGAGAAAACCGACCAGGACGCAGAGGCTGTCACTAATGATCCGGCAGTACTTGAATGGCAGGAGTTTATATTGGTAGGCGGCGATCAGGGCAATTGCATTGTAGGCCGAAACACCCAGGTCGGCGGTGAAGTAAAGTGCCGCTGCCAGGCAGGAGAAGACGATTGCGACTGCCATTAGAGCTGCACGGAAACCTAGTCCCGGGTGCGGTGCCAGGAGATCGAGCAGGCGGTGCATTCCGTCGGCTGCCACCCCGGTGAAGAAGAGGTTAATAACCGTTGCCACGCCGATGTAGTGACGACGCAGGATGAAGACTAGTGCCAACAGGAGCCCGGTGAGGATCAAGTAAAAAGTTGAGTAGGTGGAACCAAAGATGTTGGCGATTCCGGTGACGAAACAGGTGAAGGGATCCACGCCGAGGTCAGCCTTCTGTAGGGCGCCGACACAAAAGCCACAGAGAACAACGCCACAAAAGGCCATGATGATTCTTCGTACTTGGTGCATTTTTGACCTCCAATCTTAACCATTGCACAGAATGCGAGATTAGAAGCGGCAACTTGAAATTGCCACTAATTCCGATATCATGCTCATTGTAGCGCTTTCAATTTCAAAAGAGAATAACTAAATGTTGGAGGAAATGCACATTTTGTAGACCAAAAAAGGGCTGGCAAACGATTGAATTGCCAGTCCTTTGGGAAAATTTAATTCTGTCGAGAAAGTTTAGGCCATCGGGCGAGGAGAACAATGTAAGCAATGTCAAATACCGAACACAAGGCACCGCAGATGATGACGTAGACGTTGACTTCTTGGAGAACCCCCATCAAAATCGTTGGCGCCAGGGTGCCCAGCCATTTGGCAACCGCGATGGTCATGCTTTGCCCCCTTTTACCATCACGCTTGAAGAGCATCGCGATAAAGAGAAGCGACATCACTAGATTCTGCAAGAAGGCGGAATAGCGGGAGCCATAGCGCAGGCCGAACTGCCAGTAGAAGGCCAGCTGGATTAACAGGCAGGTCGCAAAAACGGTGATGCTAATTAGAACGAAGAACCGCTGACTATTGGCAGAGAATTCCTTGCGCCCGAACTTGAAATAAGTGTAGACAATCAGCAGGTCACAGGCAAACCAGACGAGGTTCGCAATCGTTTGTGCCGAAAAGGACTGAAGGTCGACGAAGGAATAAATTCCTTCCCAGGCAATATTTAGGGCGAGGGCAAAGAGGGGCATGCTATAGGCCTTTTCCTTAAATCCCAGGCGAATGCATTCAATGTAGACAATCGTCCACGCGATCCCGCTGACAAGGGTTAAAAAGAGGGTCATCGTCTCAACCACCTGCTCTATTCGTTGGCCTTATGCGGGAATACAACTTCGTGCAGCGAATGGGTCGCGTCGACTTCCTCCTGGCCGTGACGCTTGACGGTCAGAGTTTCGTTACCGACGTAGCGATAAGCGGATTCCCCGCCAGTTGGCAGGTCGTTTAGGTCCTTCATGACAAAGTGATCGACCTTGATGTCCAGGTCCAACTTGATTTCTGGCGTCTTGGCATGGATCACCAGCCGTTGGGCAAAGGACAGACCGAGCGTCGGTTCCTTGGCCGTGTCCAGCAGCTCAAAGCTGACTTCGCCCTTGCGATGGTGCTCGTCACCGGGTTCCAGGTAAAGATGATCTCGATCCTCGACCAGGAGGGTAATTGCCGGTGCCACATTCGGGGTGGCTGGAATCATGATCCCGTAGTCAACTGCCAATTCGGATGTGTGGACCTTTCCCCAGTGCCAGTGGTCGAGCATGTCCCCGTTATCCATGTTCATCCAGTTGTGGTCGTGGTAGCCGGTCCCCTTGACCGTGATTGTTTTCTGGTTCTTAACCAGCTTTCCTTCCACCCGGGCTGCTGGCTGAGCCACCACCCAGGCCTTTTCGTCCCCGGTCTGCGGGTTGTACATTAAGCGCCCTTCCTTGCCTGCTTGCCAGCCCGGGACCTGAGAATAGAAGCACAGATCTACTTCGTAACCGTTAGCGCGGGCCCGGACTTCATAGTAGTCACCGCAGTCCCGGCACCATTCCTGATTGGCGAAGTTGGCAGCGCACTTTTCACGACTGAAGGCGGCGTCCTCTTCGACGTATTCATTGATGAACGAATGATTTTGTCCGTTCTTTTCGTAGAGGTCAAATCGCACGGACGGCTTGCGGGGGTACAGCCGGGTGTCATTGACCGAGTACATCAGGACCAGCCGATCGCCGTTGTCGAGGTCGGCGTCGAAGTACCACCACTCGGCCTCCTTGTTGCGTTCCTTGACGGGATAGTTGATGTGGAGCTTGTCGTATTCTGCTTGATAGTTTTTCATGTTCTGACCTTCCCTTCAATAATGTTTTTGTTGATAATTGAAGTATACGGATCCGCACGGAATTTTATAAGATACAATCAAACGCGTTTTGTTACATGGAGGAAAAAGATGGCAGAATACTCACTCAAGGCGTCGGCACTCATCACCGATGCACTATTTGAACTCCTCAAGAAGAATTTCTTTGAAAAGATCAGCATCACAGCGATTACCCAAAAGGCCGGGGTTGCACGCCTGTCCTACTACCGGAATTTTACGAGCAAAGAAGACATCGTTGAAAAATTCTTTGATCACGAATTCAAGAACTTTATGGAAGAACTCGCCAAGCAGGACCAATCACAGGTCAGTTTGCGAAGCATCATGATCCTGAGCTTTTCCTATTGGCAAAAAAAGCACCAGCAAATCAGGATGCTGGTGCGTGATGGTCAAATCGATTTGATTTATCTGTCGTTTCAAAAGAACATGCAGCTAATTTTGCAACGGTACCAGGAACAGTTTTCCCTGACCCAGCGCCAGGCGGAGTTCGTGGAGGGCGGCATCATGATTGTCCTCCTGGAATGGATCCAGGATGGCTGCCAGGAGACGCCCGAAGAGATCGCCGCTGACGTCGGCCGGCGTTTCCTGTTCAATATTTAGCCGTGACTAGAAGAGCGGTGGAACAGTCCCAGCAGCTTTTGCATTGGGATCGCCTGGAGAAACGTGGTGAAGAGAATCAAAAGCGAACCAACGACGGCCGCCAGGGTCAGCCGGGTGCCGAGCAGGGTCACGGCCAGCAGGGTGGCGATCAGGGGCTCAAAGGCGCTGAGAATCCCGGTGACCGACGGCGAGATGTAGCGGATGCTCTGCAGAAACATCGTGTAGGAGAACATCGTCCCACCGACGATGATATAGGCAACCAGCCACCAGTCGCCCGCGGTCAGGTGCGGCAGAGGTATCGTCACCAGCCACGGCAAGAGAACGATCCCGCTGATCAGCATCGCCAGCCCGCAGACAGCCAGGGCATCGTAGCGTTGCAGCAGCGGCCGGGGCAAGAGGGTGTAGAGCGCCGCGGCCACTGTCGCTGGGAGACGGCCAGCCAGAGGATGATCAGCACCGGCTGCAGGTACTGAATCACCGTGGCGGTCGGCGCGTTGCTGTACTTGACCGCCAGAAAATAGGTCAGCTGCGAGTTCATCATGCCGAAGAGGGCGAAGGCAAGCAGGTAGGCCAGGTTGCGCTGCTGGTGGGTGAGGGCGCGGACCTGGTGCGGGGCCTTAAGCGCGCTGATGAGCGTCAGCAGAATTCCGGCGGCGATCAGGCGGACGGCCACCAGCCAGGTCGTCGAAATATTGGTAGTCGAAAAAAGGTACTGGGCGGCGGCCCCGGAGCCGCCCCAGAGTGAGGCTCCACCCGCGGCGAGCAGGATCCCCTTGGTTTGCTTGTTCAATCTAATTCCCCCCGTTTACGTAGTTAGTCCAATGTAACACGGATTGGCCGGCCTGCAAACCGCTGGGCAGATTTTCCTAGCAAAGTAAAGGGAAAGCATTTAAAATGATTAAGGATGTTTTGGCGACTCGAATTTTAAATTAAAGAAGGCAAGAACTATGCAAACAGTTAAAATTGGCGGTACCAATTGGGAAGCGTCGAACGTGGCCCTGGGGATCATGCGGATGGGGACCCTGCCTGTCCCGCAGGCGGTCGAAGCACTGCAAATGGCCCACGAGGTCGGGATCAACTTCATCGATTCGGCGGATATTTACGGCAACGATCCCGTGCTCGGCCGGGGATCTTCCGAGATTCACTTCGGTCAGGCCTTCAAAAAGAGCGGCTTGAGTCGGGATGATTTCTACATCCAGTCCAAAGGCGGCCTCTTTGCCAATAACGACAACAAGATCACCCGCTACGACTCGTCCAAGGCGCACCTCATTCAGGCCGTCGACGGGATCCTCCAGCGGATGGAAATCGACTACTTGGATTCCTTTTTGATCCATCGGCCCGACCCGCTGATGGACCCGGCGGAAGTCGCGGCGGCCTTTGATGAGCTCCAGGCGGCGGGGAAGGTTCGCCACTTCGGCGTCTCTAACTTCAATCCCCAGCAGATCGCGCTCCTGCAGTCGGCCACCGACCAGAAGCTGCTGGTTGACCAGATCCAGTTCAGCATTGCCCACACGGGGATGATCGACTTCGGCCTCCACACCAACATGACCGACGCCCGCTCGATCAACCACGACGGCGGCCTGCTCGAGTACGCCCGGCGCAAGCAGATGACGATCCAGACCTGGTCGCCGTTCCAGTACGGGACCTTTGCCGGCACCTTCATCAACAACGATCAGTTTGCCGCCTTAAACGACCTGCTGGCCAAGCTGGCGGACAAGTACCACGCCAGCAAGAACGCCATCGCAGTAGCCTGGATTCTGCGGCATCCGGCCAAAATGCAGGTCCTGCTCGGCACGATGAACCCGGCCCACATCGCCGACAGTGCAGCCGGCTCCGACATTCGGTTGACCAAGCAGGAATGGTACGACATCTACTTTGCGGCCGGCAACGATCTGCCATGATCAAGCATGACTATGTGGCCTTCTATCAACGGCTGACCGCGCCGTTCGTCAGTCATCCCGGCTGGATCCGCCTGCTTCGCCTCTTCAACCATCTAATCGAAGTCGTGATGTACAGCTGCTACATTGCCCTGCTTGCCGGCCTGATCTGGCTGGGGAGCCAGGTGAGCTGGGCTGCGGCTTTTCACCGGGTGCTGCCCTTCGTCCTCGTGCCGGGGATCAGCTTCGTCCTGCTCTCGCTGGTGCGGGACCGGCTGAACAGCCCGCGGCCCTACGAGGAATGGGCGATCGATCCCCTGATTCCCCGAACCAAGAAGGGGGACTCGATGCCGAGCCGCCACGTCTTTTCGGCGGTCACGATTGCCATGTGTGTGCTGCGGTTCAGTTGGCTCTGGGGGGCACTGTTCCTTGTCCTGGCGGCCGCCCTGGCCCTGATCCGGGTGATCGGCGGGGTTCACTACCCGCGCGACGTCATCGTGGGCGCCCTCTGTGGTCTGCTGGCTGGTAGTTTGTTGTTTATTTAAAAATCCCGGCCCGTTTGTGTACGCAAGCGGGCCTTCATTATTGGGGAGGAAAAAGATGGATCCGTTAGAAAATGCAATCTTAAACGGGCTCTATGACCAGCGCTACCGCGGCCACGAGCTGTTGTCACCGGGACTGTTGACCAATCAGGGGCAGGACAAAATCTGGCTGACTCTGCGGCGCGAACTGCTCACCTGCCGAAGCTTTACCTGGGCGGTGGCCTTCATCACGGCCGACATGCTGGTGCCCTTCAAGGTCGTGATGGCCGATTTGGCCGCCAAGGGAGTGCGGGGGACGCTGCTCACCGGCGACTACCTTGGTTTCAACTCACCCCGGGTCTTCGAAGAGCTGCTGAAGATTCCCAACCTGACCGTCAAGATCGCAACGGGCCGGGGCTTTCATGCCAAGGGCTACCTCTTCGATCACGGCGACTACCAGACGGTGGTGATTGGCAGTGCCAACTTCACCCGTGCGGCGCTCCTGGCCAACACCGAGTGGGCGCTGAAGGTCAGTACCCGCGACCAGGCAGCACTGGCCGAACAAATGAAGAAACAATTGACGGCATTGAAGCAGGCTAGCCGGGAGCTCGATCGGGAATGGCTGGGCGATTACGCGCAGCGCTGGCGGCCACCGGTTCGTCCCACCGTCCAAGCTGCATCAGTCGCCACAGCCAAGATTGAACCAAACCAAATGCAGGCCGCGGCCCTTAAAGAGCTGAACGCCCTCGTAAAAGCTGGCGCTCATCATGGATTGGTTGTTTCGGCCACCGGGACGGGGAAGACCTACCTCGGTGCGCTGGCGGTCCGTGACTTCCGGCCGCACCGTTTCCTCTACCTGGTCCACCGCGAGCAGATCGCCCGCAAGTCACTGGCCAGCTTTCGGCGGGTAATCGGCGGCCCGGCGACGGACTTCGGAATGCTGACAGGGGATCGCCACGACACCGGGGTCAAGTACCTCTTCGCCACCGTCCAGACGATGAGCCAGCCGGCGATGCTGGAGCGCTTTGACCCGGACGAGTTCGACTACATCCTGATCGATGAGGCTCACCGGGTGGCCGCGCCGTCCTATCAACGGGTCATGGAACACTTCCGACCCCAATTCTGGCTGGGGATGACGGCCACGCCCGAACGGCCCGACCAGCAGAGCGTCTACGCCAATTTTGACTACCACCTGGCCTACGAGATCCGCCTGCAGGATGCCCTGGAGGCGGGGATGCTGGCGCCGTTCCACTACGTCGGCGTCCAGGACTACACGGTCGGTGACACGACGATCGACGAAACCACCCAGCTGCGGCGGCTGGTGGCCCCGGAACGGGTGCGCTACGTCTTGCGGCAGCTGGACTACTACGGCTATTGTGGCCGGCAGCCACGGGGCTTAGTCTTCTGTTCTCGCCAGGACGAGGCCCACGAATTAGCGGCCCAGTTCAGTGCCCAGGATCACCCGGCCATCGCGTTGACCAACCAGGATCCAGCCGCGCGGCGTCACCAGGCGGTCCGGGACCTGGAAGCCGGAAAGTTGGAGTACATCGTCACTGTCGACCTCTTCAACGAGGGGGTCGACATCCCGTCCTTAAACCAGGTCGTGATGCTGCGCAATACCCAGTCGGCGATCGTCTTCCTCCAGCAGCTTGGCCGAGGCCTGCGCAAATACCCGGGCAAGGACTACCTGACCGTCCTGGACTTCATCGGCAATTACAAAAACAACTACCTGATCCCGCTGGCGCTCAATCACGACACCAGCCGCAGCCTTGACCGGGCCCGGGCCGAGGCCCGCCTGCCCGGGATTGTCGGGCTCTCGACAATTAACTTCACCCGGGTGGCGACTGAACAAATCCTGCATTCTCTGGGACAAACTAAGCTCGATTCGATGACCAGCTTGCGCCAATCCTACCAGGAGCTGAAAAATAAGCTGGGCCGGGTCCCATACCTGCGCGACTTTCAGCGCTTCGGCTCGACCTCGCCGCTGGTCTTCGCGGATAATTCGCGGCTAGCCCACTACGGCAGCTTCCTGACCCGGATGGGGGAGCGGGTAACCCTGAGCAAGGAGGAGAGTGCGGTTCTTTCTTTTGTGACCAAGGAATTACTGAACGGTAAGCGACCCCATGAGCTTTTGCTGCTACGGGAACTAGTGGGCCACGCCGCGTGTTCGCGGGAACGTTACCGCAAACTGCTGAAAGAAACGGGGACCAATGCCGACTCGGCCACGCTGCGATCCGTGCTGGCGATCCTCTCGCTGAATTTCTTTGACGTGAAGGCCGGCAAGCAGACGAAGAAGGCCCGTTACGGCGGGCAGCCGCTGGTCCTCGAGGAAAATGAAGGCTACCGGTTAAGCCCACAGCTAACAGCGGCCCTGCAGAATAACCCGCAGTTTGCACGGCTTTTCATGGATGCCGTTGTCACCGGCCTGGCGATCAGTCACGACTATGATCCGGCACACCAGTTCACCATGTACCGGCAATACAGCCGTCTGGACGCCTGCCGCTTGCTGAACTGGCCGCTGGACGTCAGCGCACCAATGTACGGCTACCGGGTGGCCGGGGATGTCTGCCCGATCTTCATCACCTATCACAAGGACGACGAGGAAAAGCGCAATGCCGTCTACGATAACCAGCTACGCAACGGGCAGTCGCTGCGCTGGTACACCCGGAGTCCGCGCCACCTGAGCTCGCCTGAGGTGCGGGAGTTGCTGGCCGGCGTTAGCGAGGGCCGGCCTAAGGTGCAGCTTCACCTCTTTGTCAAGCGTTCGGACGCGGCTGGCAAGCAATTATACTACTTGGGCCCAGCCGAGATCCAGCCCGGCACGGTTAAAGAAGAACAGTTGGGGCCAAAGAAAAAAGCCGCGGTGGGGATGGACCTGCTGTTGGAGCAGCCCCTGGCGCCGCGGATGTATGAATTGTTATTTGACTAATCAAATCACCTGATGAGAGATCGTCAGGTGATTTTTACTTGCATTTTGACCTGGTTGCCTATATACTTAGTTACATAAGTAATTAACAAAATAAGTAACTAAGCGAAGAGAAGGTGATCCTTTGCAATTCAAGTTTGACGAATCGGCACCGCTCTATCAACAGCTAGCCGCCCAGCTAGAAGAGATGATCTTCACCGGGGCCTTTGAGGAGGACACCCAGGTGCCGTCGACGACCCAGCTTTCTCAGCAGCTGCACATCAACCCAGCCACTGTTCTGAAGGGGATGAACATGCTGGTGGATGCGGGCCTGCTGGAAAAGCGGCGGGGCATCGGGATGTTTGTCCGTCCGGGGGCCCGCCAGAAAATCATGGAGCAGCGTAAGGACAATTTCTATAATGACTACGTTAAAAAACTCCTGGTCGAGGCCGCCAAGCTCGGCATCACCACGGAGCACCTGATTGAACTGATCGAACGGGGGGAACACGATGGAACAATTAAGCATTAAGCACGTCACGAAGCGCTTTGGCCGCCGGACGGTCCTAGACGACATTTCGTTTACTCTGGCACCGGCCAAAATCTACGGCCTGTTGGGGAGCAACGGGGCCGGAAAGTCGACCCTGCTCAACATTATTACCAACCGGATTTTCCCGACCAGCGGCACGGTTGAGCTGGGCAATGAAAATATTAATAATAACGATGACGCCCTGGGCAAGATCTTCTTGATGAGCGAGGCCAACCTCTACCCGAAGCGGACTAGCGTGCGGCGGATGTTCGACCTGGCCAACGGCGCCTATGGACATTTCAACTACCAGACGGCAGAACGCCAATTGAAACTGTTTGGCCTCGATGAATCGGCCCACCTCAACGACCTGTCGACCGGGGAGCAGACGATTGCCAAAGTGATCCTGGCCCTTAACGTGGCGGTCGACTATGTTTTGCTGGATGAACCGGTGCTCGGCCTGGACGCCAGCCACCGGGAGCTTTTCTACCAGGAACTTTTGAAGAGCTACCAGGCCCAGCCGCGGACCTTTGTGCTCTCGACCCACCTGATCGAGGAGGTTCAGCAACTGGTGGAGCACGTCATCATCATTGGCCAGCACAAGGTTATCGCGGATTCGGACGTCCAGGAGATGCTGGACCGGGCACACAGCGTCAGCGGCCCGGCTAGGTTGGTTGACCAATATACCGCCGGCCTGCGGGTTCTGAAGGTCGAGGATATAGGAAAGCTGCGGACCGCCTACGTCTACGATGACCTCGACGATGATCGGATCCTGCCCGATCAGGTTCAGCTCGGCCACTACGACCTGCAGCACCTATTCATCTACTTAACGAACGGAGGGGAAAACAACCATGATTAGCACAAAGAAGGAAATGGTCACAACCAACGTCCTGCACCAGCTGGGTATTGCGGCCCTGACCGCCGCGGCCTGGGTGGTCGGCGTTGAGCTGGTTTTTGATTTATTGGCATTGATCTTTAACCATAATCTGCAATCATTCTTGGTCAGCCTGCAGGGGATTCCGACCACCCTGGCGAACATTCTTCCCGTCGTTTTGGCCATCTACTTTCTGGTGACGCCTTATAGCGACTTTAAGTGGGCGATCCAAAACGGTGTTTCACGATGGACCCTGTGGCAGGGGCGCCTCTTAGCCCTGCTGCTTTCGACCATTTTGATTGACCTGATCGACGAGCTCTTGGCCCTTACCTACCGGCCAATGGGCAGCTGGAGCGCGCTGCTGATTCACCTGCTGGGTCTGCTGACAACGGTGCTGACCTTTCAGGCAATCGGCAATGGCTTTGGCCTCCTCAGTCGGAAGGGGAAGGTAATTGTTGGGATCGGCCTGCCGATAGTGATGATCATTCTGTTGATGATGCTGATGTCAGCCGTCGATGGTGTGACCCTTGACTACAGCAACGGCCACTTTATCGGTTCAATGGGCTGGCTTTTCAACCTCCTCGATTCGTCGGCAACCCCGTGGATTCTCTGGATGGTTTACCTGGCCGTCGTCCTCTTCTTAACCAAGTTCTTTAACGACCGCATGCAGCTGCGGCGGGATTAAAATTAAAGGTGAGTGGAAAATAACCACTAGCCCTACGGTTATTTTTCACATTATCTTTCAGATATTTAAAAACGAAAGTGACTGGAAGGAAATTTTTCCTCCCAGTCACTTTTTAAATGATACTAGGTTACTTTCCACTCAATTTTAATCATGCAGCTGCCGTGCCTTCAGCGCCCAGAGGATCGAGACGGTGTCGATTACTTCCTGGAGCATGGCGCCGACGAAGGCTGGGATGATCCCGGTCGTCGCGATCAGCATCAAGAGGGTACAGATGGCAATCCCGATCAGGACGGCCTGGCGGGCAATCTTCAGGGTATCCTCGGAAATTGCCACCGCCTTGGCGACCTTGTAGAGATCGTCCTTTAGGATCACGACCGCGGCCGACTCGCTGGCTGCCGAAGACCCGTGGGCCCCCATGGCGATGCCGACGTCGGCGGTGACCAGGGATGGCGCGTCGTTGACCCCGTCGCCGACCATAAAGTCGGGGTGAAGATCCTGCGGGACACTCTTCAAAGCGGCAATCTTATCTTTCGGCAGGAGATCGGCCCGGACGTCAGTAATTCCGACCTGCTTAGCGACCCGCTCGGCAATTGCCCGCTGGTCCCCGGTCAGCATCATCAGGTTGGTAACGCCGAGGTCCTTGAGCTTAGTCATCGTCTGGGCGGCTTCCGGCCGGATGTGGTCGGTGAAGGTGACCGCTCCGTAGTAGTGACCATCAAGGCTGATGTAGATGGCAGTTGTCTTCAACAGGGGCTGCCCGCTATCGGGTGCAGCGAACTTAAGCTTGCCGACCTTGACCACCTGAGTATCGATTTTGGCGGCAACCCCCATCCCGGTAGTCTCGGTCAGGTCACTGACATCCAGCAGCTTGGTCCCCGCGTCCTTGGCGTAGGCAATCAGGGACCGGGCCAGAATATGGGACGAGTCCTGCTCGGCGCTGGCCGCGATCTGCAGGAGCTTGTCCTTGTCGGCACCGGCAGCCGGGAGAACCTCATCGACGGTTAGCTGCCCGTTGGTGATTGTCCCGGTCTTGTCGAAGGCGCCCGTCTTAGCGGCGGCCAGCTTCTCAAGCACGCTCCCGGTTTTCACGACGATTCCGTTTCGCGAGGCCCGGCTCATCCCCGAAACCATGGCAACGGGCGCCGCCAGGATCAGCGGACACGGCGAGGCGACCACGAGCACCTCGGCGAAGCGCCGCGGATCCCCGGAGAGCCACCAGGCGGTTACCGAAATCACGATGGCGATGATGGTGAAGGGCACCGCGTACCGGTCAGCCAGCCGAACGAAGTGGGCCGGGGTGCTCTCGGCCTCCTTGACCAGTTTCACCAGCTGCTGGTACTGACTGTCCTTGGCTAGCTTGGTGACGGTAATCGTGACCGCGTTGTCACCGTTGACTGACCCGGACATCACCGTGTCGCCGATCTCCTTGTCAACCGGCTTGGACTCCCCGGTCAGGGAGGCTTCATTGAAGGAACCGCTCCCTTTGATGATTTGCCCATCGACCGGGACCAATTCCCCGGGTTTGACCAGGACCTTTTGCCCGACTTGGACAGAGTCGACCTCGACGTCGTTGGTGCCGGCCGCGGTCAGCAGGTGGGCCGTCTGCGGCGAATTGTCGAGCAGGGACTTGAGCTCCGAGTTGGCCTTGCGGGCGGCGTAGTCTTCGAGGGCGTCCCCACCGATCAGCATGACCAGGATCACCATGGCGGCCCAGTACTCGCTGATCGAAAGGGTGGCGACCACCGCCATGATGGCGAGTAGGTCGACCCCGTACTTGCCGGAGCGCAGGGTTTTGATCATCCCGATGAACATGTTGATGGCCATGATCGCTCCCACGATCGTGACCAGTCCCTGGGCCCAGAGCGGCTGGTGAAGAGCGTACTGCAGGATTAGGGCCACCGCGGCGATCGCCAGGATGATGGCTAATTTTTGCTTGTTCGATAAACGCTTCATAATTAACACCCCTCCCAAAGTATTACTATCTTAATTATAGAATAAATGTCGAATTAACGCAGCTTATTAAGACAAATTGGTGGAAGAGTGTGGAAGTATAAAGAATTGTGACTAGCGGCGGTTGTTGAAGTAAAAGGCCAGGGCAATCAAAACAAGCAGGACGAGAATGGCTAGTCGTGGATTGGCCTTGAATAATTCGTGAAAGGCGTGGACCTGGCCGATGCCGAGGGGTAAAGCGAACATAAGAAAGCCTCCTTTAAGTCTTTGGGGTCAATTATGGCGGTTGGCGGCGCGGGGATCAAGCAAGAACAACTCTTTAAGAATTAGCAATGTTTCGGACCGACTGCTTGGCTTGTGAAATCGTTTCCGGGATAATGAATTAGAGGAGCCGTTTCGGCCGCAACTAACAGTATTCGCACCACGAAATGGAGGAAACGCTATGACCAAGATTTTCGCGTACAGTATTCGTAAAGATGAAGAACCCTACTTAAAGGAATGGGCAAAAAGCCATCCCGAGGTTGAGGTCGACTACACGGCTGATCTGTTGACGCCGGACACCGCCGCCAAAGCCGCCGGTGCTGACGGCGTGGTTGTCTACCAGCAGCTCGACTACACGCCGGAGACCCTCAACGCCCTGGCCGATCAGGGGATTACCAAGATGTCCTTGCGGAACGTTGGTGTCGACAACATCGACATGGCAACCGCCAAGGCACGCGGCTTTGAAATCACCAACGTGCCGGTGTACTCGCCAAACGCGATTGCCGAGCATGCGGCCATTCAGACGGCCCGGATCCTGCGTCAGACGAAGGTCCTCGACGCAAAGATTGCCGCAGGTGACCTGCGCTGGGCCCCGACGATCGGGCGCGAGGTGCGTGATCAGACGATCGGGGTGGTCGGGACCGGCCATATCGGCCAGGTCTACATGCAGATCATGGAGGGCTTTGGCGCCAAGGTGATTGCCTACGACGTCTTCCACGACCCGAAACTGGAAGCGGCCGGCTACTACGTCGATTCGCTTGATGACATTTACCGTCAGGCCGACGTGATCTCGCTGCACGTGCCGGCCCTGGAGAGCACGATCAAGATGATCAACGACGAGACGATTGCCAAGATGAAGGATGACGCGGTTCTGGTCAATGTTTCACGTGGAGCATTGGTTGATACCGACGCGGTCATCCGGGCGCTTGATTCCGGCAAGCTCTTTGGCTTCGTGATGGATACCTACGAAAACGAGGTCGGGATCTTCAACGAAGACTGGCGGGGCAAGGAATTCCCAGACGCCCGGCTTAAAGACCTGATCGACCGGCCGAACGTCCTGGTAACGCCGCACACGGCCTTCTACACGACTCACGCGGTCCGCAACATGGTCGTCCTGGCCTTCGACAACAACCTGGCACTGGTCAACGGTGAGCAGCCTGCTTCACCGGTTGAAGTAAAGTAAGTATAATTAAGATTGGAAGTGGGAAATAACCACTAAAGTGGGGCGTATGGCTAGCCTAGGGCGGGAGTCGACGCTGAAGGCGTCGGCTTTCGTCCGTAGCTAGACACTAGCCCCACGGTTATTTTCCACGTTATCTTCTTCAATAACTTGGGGGGCCGGGAATTAACCTGGTCTCTTTGCTATTTTATAGCTATAAATGCTACAGCGCGGTAGCTGGCTGGATCCTGAGCGTTGATAAATCAACGCCCAGGACACCTAGCCAGCCTCGCGGGGGTGGGAAGACGAACTCGCAAGCGAGTTCTGTCCCACTCCCCTTTTGCAATTAAAGGGGGGAATTGAGAATGAAAAAGCAAGAAGAACTGCGCCAGCGCCTGACGCCGGAACAATACGCCGTCACCCAGGAGGCGGCGACCGAGCGGCCCTTTACCGGCAAGTATGACCGGTTCGACCAACCGGGGATTTATGTCGACGTGGTCAGCGGGGAGCCGCTGTTTTCCTCGCTGGACAAGTACGATGCCGGTTGCGGCTGGCCGTCCTTTACCAAGCCGATCGCCAAGCTGACGGAAAAGCGGGACCAGTCCCTGGGAATGGAGCGCACCGAAGTCCGCAGCAAGCAGGCCAACTCCCATTTGGGCCACGTCTTCACCGATGGGCCAACCGACCGGGGCGGGCTGCGCTACTGCATCAACTCGGCGGCCCTGCGCTTTGTCCCGCTGGCCGACCTGGAGAAGGAAGGTTACGGGCAGTACCGAGCGTTATTTAAATACCCGAAATGTCAAATTAAGTTAGAAAAAAGCTAGTTGCTCATCGGTGACGTGCTTCATGAATACTTCAAGTGGTGTGCGGTAGTTCAATGACTTGCGAGGAATGTTATTCCGACGATGCAT
>NZ_JAOVYZ010000046.1 GCF_026413145.1 Limosilactobacillus kribbianus
GCGTGTGGTAAGATGATGATAGGTCATTTGTGATATCCTTTGCTTTTGTTTGTGGTTATTCAAAAGTCTATCACAGATGGCTTTTTTATGTTTCTAACTTAATTTTACAAACCGGGAGAAAGATAAATTGAAATATTTGCTTTGGCTTTTGCAGGAGAGAGGCCCTCTTTCAACTCTTAATGCCTTTATTTTAATTGGATTGCCGCAGAGGTCAAGGTCAGGTGCTTAACTATGTGTTATAGTTAAATAAATAACACGTGAGTGAGGCGAATAAAGATGCGACAATTAGTACTTCCAATCAAAGATTCAAATGTGCTGGCTGAAGTTCAAGACACCTTGTTAAATAATTTTAAGGCCGGGCGGCGCAACTATACGATCTTTCAGGTGGGGAAGGCCACTCTCCTGCGAGTCAGTGATGTGCTGCGACTCAAGCAGTCTGATGTCTTCGATGATTATGGAGCGATTCGCCAACACGCTTTTATTAAGGATAAGAAAACCAGCAAGCCCAACACTCTCTACTTGCGCCCGGTCACTAACGATCTGGCCATTTATCAGCAATGGCTGAAACGCAACCGCTACGAGGGGACAACCGAGTGGCTATTTCCATCGACGTCCCGTCCCGATAAGCATATCGACGAACGACAATTTTACAATATTATGCATAAGGTGGGCGAACTGTTAGACATCAACTATCTTGGTACCCACACGATGCGGAAAACTGGGGCTTACCGGGTCTACGTTCAGAGTAACTATAACATCGGGCTGGTAATGCGCTTGCTCAATCATTCTAGCGAGGCAATGACCTTAGCCTATCTCGGCCTTGACCAGGTTAGCCGGGAACACATGCTGGACAAAATTGACTTTGGTTGAACAGTAGCAGTAAAGCTCTGCTGCTGTCTTTTTTAATGAACAAAGGCGGTAATAAAAGTCAAAAGGCCAAAGATAATTCCTGGAAAATTGGCAATGATCACTGGCCAATCCTTTTCGGGCTTAACCCATCCGTAGGCGACCCAAAGCGTTGCGTTGATAGCCGCGCAGATGGGTTGAACGGGTGAAACAGGGTGACCAGAAAGATTAGAAATAATTTGTTCAATGTAAGAGGTGTACATCACTAGGCAGGCAATGGTGGCAGTGTTGCCGACAAGCTTGGCTTTGTACAAGCGCTTAATAAATTCTTCCTTATTCATAAATCTCATCATCCTTTTTAGCAAAATTAAAAGCAGTATTCGGAAAGGGAATAACCCTGGTCCAAAATTCTCATCTATTTAAGATAGCGCATCACCATGGCGGAATCAAGATTAATTAAAATTATTTTTATTAGTTCCTGTCAATCGGTTAGCACACAAGCTTTAGTATTCACAATTATAAATCTTATCAAGGAGAAGAAGGATAGTAACTTTCGGCTAGTAATCCCTATTTACAGCAAATTTGCTCGAAAAGTTTTTAATTTTTCTATGTCAACCGGTTGACATAGACGGCAAAAACAAGTATTATTAAAAGCGTCGAAAGAGAAAGAATTCACAAACTCACTCAAGGAGATGGCTTTCAATGGCATTTAATAAGAGCTTAGCAGGTTACTTTGATGACCTGGCTCACGTTGGGATTCCAACTGATGATATGAACAAAACAATTCGTTTCTGGGAAAAACTGGGCTTCAAGAAGCAGGGGCAGTTCGACACTGATGATCAGGGACACCAGGTGACCTTCATGAAGGCTGCCCACCTGATGCTGGAGATTTGGGACAGCGATGGCGCCGTTCACCAGACCGGTGCGATCAACCACATCTCACTGAACGTTGAAGATGCCGATAACGCCTTCAAGGCCGCTAAGGCAGAGGGCTTTGACGTCAAGGAGGCCGAAGTTCAACACCTCGATTTCTGGAAGCATGGGATTAAGTTCTTCAACATCACCGGTCCCAACGATGAAACCATCGAATTTTGTGAAATTGTTAAGGATTAATTAGGAGGATTTACTAATGAAGGCATTAGTTTTAACTGGATTAAAGCAGCTCGAAGTTCAAGATTACGATAAGCCAGCGGTTAAGCCAAATGAAGTGCTGATTCACACTGCTTGGGCTGGTATCTGTGGTACTGACAAGGCCCTGTACGGTGGTCTGCCGGGTTCCGCTGACGCCGTTCCGCCGATTGTTTTAGGTCACGAAAACTCCGGGGTTGTTACCGAAGTCGGCAGTGCCGTTGAAAACTTCAAGGTGGGCGACCGGGTTAGTGTTGACCCGAACGTTTACTGCCACAAGTGCAAGTTCTGCCGGTCATCCCGTCCAGAACTGTGTGAACACCTGGATGCCGTTGGTGTTACCCGTGACGGTGGTTTTGAAGAATACTTCACCGCCCCTGAAGAAGTTGTTTACCACATTCCAGACAACGTCTCCCTGGAAGCCGCTGCCGTAATCGAACCAATCTCCTGTGCTGAACACGGGGTTGACCTTTTGGAAACCCACCCATACCAGAACGCTATCGTTATCGGTGACGGCTTCGAAGGTCAGCTGATCGCCCAGATTCTGAAGTCCCGTGGTGTTCACGAAGTTACTCTGGCTGGTTCCAACGAAGAAAAGCTGGAGAACAACAAGAAGCACTTTGGCTTCAAGACCATCAACAACGTTAAGCACCCTGAAGAAGTTAAAGCCGATTCCTACGACATCGTGGTTGAAGCCGTTGGTCTGCCAAAGACGCAGGAACAAGCCGTTGAAGCCGCTGCCCGTGGTGGCCAAGTCCTGATGTTCGGTGTTGGTAACCCTGACTCCACTTTCAAGGTTAACACTTACAAGGTCTTCCAAAAGCAGCTGAAGATCCAAGGAACCTTCATCAATCCATACACCTTTGAAGACTCCATTGCCCTGCTGCAATCCGGTGCCGTTGATCCGCTGCCACTGATTTCCCACGTCCTCGACTTTGACCATGTCGAAGACTTCGTTAGTGGTAAGCTGACCGGTGTTTCCAAGGCAATCGTCAAGGTTGCCGGCGAAGAAGCTTAACGCCTATTAAATTTATTCTCAAAAGGGTCGTTATCGAGTTCGATAGCGGCCCTTTTTATAGTTGCTGAAGCAAGATTGCCCCGAGGATTAAGTTGGCGTTGCGCTGAGGATCGTCAAAGTGATAGTCCCACTGGTCCATGATTCGGTTGAGGCGGTAGAGCACGGTATTGTGGTGAAGATGAAGCTGATGGGCGGTTCGGCTGACGTTCCCATTGTTCAACAAGTAGGTGACCAGGGTCTGGAAAAAGGCGGTCTGATGTTTTTCATCGTCCATTTTGAGCTTGCGCAGGGCAGAATTGATGAAACCCAGCTGATGGTTGTCGCGGAGATAGCCCGCCAAAATCACCGGCGTGGCATCCTCAAACAAGAGGAAGGCTTGGTGGCGCTTGCTTGCAACCTGCACCGCGAGCCGGGCTTGGTCATAAGCTTGAAAGAATTCCGCTAGAGTGGTGAAGGCACTGCTGATGCCGATAATAACGCGGTCAGGATCACCGCTTTGCTTGAGCCGCACGAGTTCAGGTGGGCAGAGCTGCTTAGTCGGTGCGAGATTGGTTAGCAGGATGATATCCCGGTCAAAGAAGCAGTAAATTCCTTGGGGGATCAGCCGATTAAATTGACCGAGAAGGTTGCGGAGAAAGATTTCATTAAACTGTTGTTCCAGGCGAATATCGACCAGATACTTAGCTCCGGGCCGTGCTAAAAAAGGTCGCAAATCCGACCGCTGTGCCGGACTGTTAAAGGTTCGGTCGCTAATCGCCAGTTCGAGACTGCTTGAGTAATTGAGCCGATTGGACCGGGAATGCTTTTCATTTGTTGTGATTACGTTGACTGTAAATTCCAGATAGTAGCTGATGACCAGGCGAGTGAGCAGGAGGGAAAACTGCCCATTACTGATGACGATAATCCGGCCGATTCGTTCACCATGATTGAATAATTGATAGATCCCAACCGGATATTTTTCAATCTGTCGATAGCAAAACGCACCGGCCAGTTGATCGCCGATCTGATTTGCTCGGGTAAGCAAGTCCCTATCAAAACGGGGTGAGAAGAGCTGATCGCTAATCTGTTTGCTTGTGCCAGTTAAGATCGTTCCAGAAGGATTAATGAGAAAAATTGCACAACTTGTTTGCTTGCTAAGCGAATTTAAGGAATCATTTAAATCACCAGAGTGCAGATACTGCTGGACACTGTCATTGAAAATCTGCAGGGCGCGGTAGTCGTCTTTAAGGAGTGTCTGGATTTGTTGCGTAGTCGGTTGGACACTTAACGCGGACCAATTTATCTGTTTCCCGTTGGCCAACATCACGCCCGCTGAAGAAATGTTGAGAATTGAACAATTGAAAGTATCTGGTGTTAGCGAATTTGTTGTGTGAATATCTAAAGCTTTCAAGAGCTGATTTAACTTCATTTTTGTTCTCCATTTAACGCTACTGGAGCTAATTCACCTTTATTATACCAACAATATTTGTGTAAAGGCATAAAGACATTAGGACCAATTCTACATACACTATACTCGTAAAGTTAATTAGTACACAAATGGAGGGATAATCATGGCTGACGAAAAAGTTGCCTTAATTACGGGTGCTAGTTCAGGAATTGGCTACGGAATCACGGAAGTCTTCGCAGCTAACGGTGTCAACGTGGCAATGGTTGCGCTCGGGGCTGATACGCTGAATGAAAAAGCACAAGAGATTCGAGAGCATTACCATGTCGAAGTCTTGCCGATTGCTGCTAACATTGCGAATGAAGATGAAGTTAATCACGCGGTTCAAGAAACGGTTGAGAAATTTGGCCACCTTGACTACGCAGTCAACGATGCCGGAATCAGTGGAACCTTCAAGGCTTTTCACGAACTGACCAGTGCCGACTTCGATAAAACAATGAGTGTTGACCTCCGTGGGACTTTCCTGTCGATGAGTGCTGAAATTAAGCAATTCGTTAAGCAGGGTTACGGTTCGGTTGTTAATATTACCGCCCTCGGCACCGAGGTTGCAGCGCCGTCAATGTCGCTCTATATTGCCGCTAAGGCTGGTATTGTTGGCTTAACGCACTCAGTTGCGATGGACTATGATGACAAGGGCATTCGGGTTAATGCCGTTTCGCCTGGTGCTGTCCGGACCAATATGACTAAAGCCGTTCTCGACGACACTAGCGAGGGCAGTTTCGGTCAATTGTTGCTGAGCGGAATTCCAAACAAGCGCGCTGCTGATCCAAAAGAAATTGGTGAGGCCGTTTACTTTGTTGCTTCCGAAAAGGCTTCATACATGACAGGTCAGAATGTCTGTGTCGATGGTGGTGCTTCAACCGGTAATAACTAAATTTCTCCTTTAAGTGGTATTTGAATCAACATAAATATTGGGCTGTGATCCGAAGAGAGAGCACGGTCCTTTTTCATTTAATTTAAGTCGACTAGAACGCACTTCTCATTCGCCAATGATTTAATTCCATCGAGCAAGTGCCAAATGAGAAAATTGTAGCAAAAATTTGCTAAAGGCCTTGCCTTTTTCGCTAATCCTTGGTAAGATACTATTTGTTGTCATGAGGAATGACTTTTGGAGGATTAGCTCAGTTGGGAGAGCGTCTGCCTTACAAGCAGAGGGTCACAGGTTCGAGCCCTGTATCCTCCATTGCGGTTCTAACCGCAAACATAATATTGGGCTATAGCCAAGCGGTAAGGCAACGGTTTTTGGTACCGTCATGCGCTGGTTCGAATCCAGCTAGCCCAATATTTGGTCCGTTGGTCTAGTTGGTTTAGGACGCATCCCTGTCACGGATGAGATCACGAGTTCGAGTCTCGTACGGACCGTTAAAAAGCATCTGACTTTTAGTCAGGTGCTTTTTTATTTTCTTTAACTAGTAAAATCATAGTAAAATGAATTGATTTAATTTCCTTTTTGGGTATTGTAAACGATTTCACGATATAGTAAAATTAATTTGTTGCTGAAACAGATTGGGATGGATTATATTATGAAATTAAAGAAGAAACTCGTTGCAACCACCTGCGCTTGCTTTGCCGGACTGGCACTTGGGGGTGTCACGATGGCGACTAACCAGCCAAGCAGCGCCAGCGCTAGTTCCAACAAGGAAGTGACGATTTACCTGACCCGTCACGGGGAAACGACAGCCAACGTCATGAACCGGGTCCAGGGATGGAGTGACTTCCCACTGACTCACAATGGGGTTACGGTCGCCAATGACCTTGGCCGTGGCCTGAAGGGAATCAAGTTTAAGCATGCCTACACTGGTAACCTGACGCGCCAGGAACAAACGGCACGCCATGCTCTTGATCACTCCGGTAACCAAAATACCAAGATCACTGAAACAGCTAAACTCCGTGAAGGGGGCTACGGTAGTTTCGAAGGGGACAGCATTCAAGCAGACAACAACAAGATTGCTGGCGTTTATGGCTATTCTAGCGGTCAGGAATTCCAGGAGAAGACGGGGAAGGATTACTGGAACAAGCTCCAGGATGCTTACCACACGCTGGATGAGCAGAACTCCCAGAATACCGGCTTAGCTAAGAAGGACCGGGCAGAAAGTTCTGCTCAAGTTCAAAAGCGGATGAATTCCGAATTGACGCACATCGCCAAGACAACCGAAAAGCAGGGCGGCGGGAACGTCCTGGTTGTTAGCTCCGGAATGTCAATCAACGAGTACTTATCACAAGTTAGCAACAAATACGAAGGTAAGCCGCTGAAGAATGCCGCGGTTACCAAACTGGTTTACAAGAACGGCAAGTTCCATGTTCAAGGCCAAATTGGCAGCCTTCACTACGTTAACAAGGGCCAACAAAAGGCTAGCAAATAGACAGTAATTATTTAATAGGTTATTAATTTCAGCAACCAGCAATGGGCGGGTGAGGAGTTTTCTTCACACCCGCCTTTTTCGATTCCTGATTCGCAATTCCCAATTCTTAATGGTAGGATAAAGATGAAGAGTGATGTTGAGCTGATAGAAGCCTTAGAAAGTAGGCTGATAAAAATGGCTGATATTGATTTTATGCAAGAAACTGTCCGGACAATGCTAAATAAAAATGTGCGTTCCTATTCTGATAAAAACGAATTTTTAAGTGCGCACGGCCTCAACCACCCGGTAAGTGCAGAAATTTTTAATGATCAATTTGTCGCAAGCGGCGAACTGGTTGCACTGCGCTCAACTACTTTACGCGAATGCGGTGATTTTATCACCTCGGTGGCCCTGACACATCATCCAGGGAGCGACTTACCGTTGTACCACATCGTTGCCACTGAACTGACCGAACACCCAATCTTTAAAATCAACCACCGGTACTGGTATCAGGCGGCGACGATTGAATCATTTGCTGAAACAATTGCTCGGCTGAATCATTTACAAGCACCCGTCCAACAATGAATGGTGCCAATAGGTAATCAATGGACACACTTATTGACTATGCTAAAATAGAGGTAGATGCTAAACTAACTGGAACGTCTTTGTAAAGGGGATGTTAGGATGTTTAAGAAAACAGCACACCAATCAGCTAAGCAAAACAAGTTCATGCGGGCAATTCTCGTCACGGCGGCTGCCCTCCAGGTTGTCAATGCGGTGACAACACTAAAACATGCCCTGCGGAAATAGACGAAAGTAAACAAATGTCGCGGCATAAAATTATTATTAGGAATCGTCAGCGGGCGGTTCCTTTTTTCGTGTTATGATAAGAGTGTATAGTAACCGCTTTCATTATAGACAGGAGTGATCGACATGCATAAGATTGGAATTATTGGACTTGGTCACGTTGGGACAACCGTTGCCCACATCTTGCTGATGAAGGGACTGGCTGATGAGCTGATCCTGATTGACCAGAACGAGAAGAAAGTTGCAGCAGAGTACAACGATTTTGGGGACTCGTTTCCGCGGACTAATCATTCCGCAGTAATCAAGCAAAACGACTATAACGAACTGGCCGATGCCGACATTGTGATCACAGCATTCGGGGACATTGAAGCCACGAACCGGACCGGTGATCGCTTTGCCGAGCTGCCGATCAACAAAAAGAATGCCCGCGAGGTTGGTGCTAAGATCAAGGGAAGCGGCTTTAACGGTATTCTGATCAATATTTCCAATCCGTGCGATGCAGTGCTGGGGGTTCTTCAAAAGGCGACCGGTCTGCCGTACGACCGGATCTTTGGGACTGGGACTTCGCTGGACACGGCGCGGATGCAGCGGGCGATTGGAACTAATTTCCATGAAGCGCCGCAAAACGTTGACGGTTACGTTCTCGGCGAGCATGGCAACACCCAGTTCACCGCTTGGTCAACAATTCACCTGGATGGAATCCCGGTAACCAAGTTGGCTGACGAAGGCAAGGTTGACCTGGATCAGTTAGCTACTGCCATTCGGAATGGGGCCTTCACAATCATGGCCGGGAAGGGCTACACCTGCTTTGGTGTTGCCACCTGCGCAGCCCAGCTGGTTGAAGCAGTCTTCACTGATAAGCACCTTTTTGGGCCGGTTTCCGTTTACATGCAGAAATATGGCTGCTACATTGGCTACCCGGCCGTTATTGGCGCCCACGGGATTGAAGATATTCACGAGATTAAGCTAACTGCCGAAGAAGAGGACCTGCTGGCAAAGTCGGCAGAGACGATTAAGGAAAAGACAAAGGATTAATTTAATGGGCAGTGATCAGGCGATTAGCGTTGATCGCTGCTTTGCTTTGCGAAAAATTTCACAACAGGCTTAACTGGGGCTTGGCTATTGTCACAAATCAAGTATAATTAAAGGTAAAGAGAAGGGGGATATTCGATATGTCATTAATGCAAGACACAGCAGAAATCAACAAGACCGATAGTCAGATCTACCTGGTTACCATGGTTCGGCAAAGTACCGACATGCCAATGTACATCGATCACATGGTTTATCAAACAGTTGCCGGTGGTCAAAAGTTCATGACGAAGTTGGTGGCAGCCTTTGTTCACGCCGGCTACCGCGAAAAGAAAGTAGACGCTGACCACTACGAATTAAGCAACGGTTTGGACAAAATCAGCCTGACTGGTAAGCTGGAAGACGTTTACGAGGACTAGCTTTCCTGAAAAGCCTCTTCGCCCGCTTGGGTGGGGAGACTTTTTTTGTCGACTGTCTTGTTAATTAACAGTTGTAACAAATTGAATGGTGAAGTACTTTCTAAACAACAGTTAGACTTAAGTTAAGAAAGTATTCGGAACAGAAAGGATTCTTGATTAACTTGAGAAATAAAGGAAAATTGTCGTGGCCGTTACTGATCTACGGGCTGTTAGTATTGCTGGCATTTTGGGGGACTGTTCTTCACTGGCAAACTGGCTTGCTGCAAGCCGGTAATGCCTGGGGACTAGCCGCTTGGGAACTGCTAAAAGTGCTGGGGGGAACTATTGCCATCATCATCCCCTTACTGGTCGGATATCACCAAGGTCCGCTTCGCCAACGCTGGCCATTGGCATTGGGGTATGGACTGGTTGGGGCAATAACATTTGCATTTGCCCAGTGGCTGCCCAGCGGGGGTGGCAGCCCCGAGCGCTACCTGGTTCAGCAGATTTTCGTCACTTGGTTGGGCACTCTCTTATTATGGGTGGCCGCACCGGTATTTCACCGAATTCTGCACCTCTGGCAGGCTAAGCAGCGCCGACCGTTCGTCCTTGCCCTAATTGTTGCCTTTCTAGGACTGCGGATTCTGGGCTGGCAGACGCTTTTGGGTTTTGCCGGTGGCCGTAGCCTGGTCTGGTTAGCATTTCTGTTTACGATCGGCGATTGGCTGGCCACCGACCGGCCCTGGTGGCAGCATTTCTCCCGCAGGTTCTACCTGTTCCTCGGGGTGGTTGCCTGGTTGTTGACTGCACTGACAATCTGGCTGCACAACAGCCGGGTTGATTATAACCCGCACCGCGGCCTGCTGGTGGATCAGCTGCACCAATTGGTCGGAATCGCTCCCTGTCAGCCGTTGCTGCTGATCACCAGCATCCTGTTATTGATGGCAGTGGGCTATCATCAATTGGCTGTTAATTCGACCAATCTGGGACGAGGGATTCTGATCCTTAATCTGTTAGGCATCCCAGTAGTCTTTGCTACGGCAGCCACTAAGGCCCCGTGGCTGCTCTACTGGATCGTCTTGACGACTATTATTATTGTTGGGCTGCCGGTGTTGTTTGAGCGACTATTCGCCGACAGCTCTTGGACGTTCAGTGGGATGACCATTCGACGTTGGACCGGTCGGATCATTCGGTTTGGCTGGCCACTGCTTTTGACCTATCTGATCCTCTGGCTGCTGACGGTGGCATCGTTCGCCCTCCTGTGGAACAATGACTGGACGATGGTCACCTGGGCAGTGACCAAGCGGGCGGCAATCATTAACGTCAATACTCTGATGATTTTTGCCATTTGCCTGGTCCTGATGGCCATCACCAATCGCTGGTGGCTGAGCAGCGGGATTACGGTTGCCTTTTATCTCGGCTGGATTGTTGCCAGTCAGCTGAAGATTGCGTCGCGGGAGGAACCAATCTTACCGACTGATATGTCAACCCTGACCGCTCCAAAAGAAATGCTGGGAATGGTCGATAGTAAGACCATCGTCGCCGTGGTCGGTGGGGCCATCCTGCTTTTAGGGATTTGTGCCTGGCTGGAGCACCTCTATGGTCATCCCCGCCTGCGCTGGTGGGGCCGCCTCGGGGTCGCACTGGTGGCGGTGCTGTTCCTGGGATCATTCACCCGAGCCAACCACAGTAATTCGCTGACCTTTAAACAGTTGCAGAAGTATCACGATATTCCGTATTTCTACAAGCAGATCCGTGGCGCCCAGATGAACGGCACACTGCTCCAGTTTGCCAATAACATCGACGTCCACGTCATGACTAAGCCGGCGGGGTATTCGGCAACCCGGATGCACCAGATCGAGCAGCGCTACACGAATATTGGCGCTAAGATCAATCAGGATCGCCAGCATAACACGGTTGGCCGGCAGAACCTGGTCTTCGTGCTCAGCGAAAGTTTTGCCGATCCGTCCCGAGTTCCGAGGATGAAGGTCCACGGCGGCGACCCGTTGCCGTTCCTTCACCAGCTTGAAAAGCACACCACCAGTGGGCTGATGCTCAGCTCCGGTTACGGTGGGGGAACCGCCAACATGGAATACCAGGCGCTGACCGGGCTGGCGGTCGCCAACTTCTCGCCAACGATGCCGACGCCGTACTCCCAGCTGGTCCCGTACCAAAAGCAAGCCTGGGCAATCAATCAGCTTTTCAATTATAGTATTGGAATTCACCCCTTCACGGCCAATCTCTATAGCCGTAAGGCCGTCTACCACAAGTTCGGCTTCGCTAAGTTCTACCACTTCGGCAGTGCCGACAAGCTGACCTATACGAAGAAGATCTACCACAATCCAAGGGTCAGTGATGGTTCAACCTATAAAGAAATCACGCTGAATCTGCGTCGCCAGCCCCATGGTAAGTTTGTTCAGGTAGCGACAATGCAGAATCACATGCCCTACCAAAACTACTACCGGCACAATCACTATTCGATCAGTGGTGATAACTTCAGTGAGGGCCAGGAAAATTCGATTGAAACCTATATCCAGGGAATTCATTACACCGACACCGCGCTTAAAAGCTGGATCCATCAGCTGAACGAGCTCGACCAGCCGACCACAGTGGTCTGGTACGGTGATC
This sequence comes from Limosilactobacillus kribbianus, assembly GCF_026413145.1. GTDB lineage: Bacteria > Bacillota > Bacilli > Lactobacillales > Lactobacillaceae > Limosilactobacillus > Limosilactobacillus kribbianus. Next base: position 11,641 of record NZ_JAOVYZ010000046.1, read on the forward strand.
ACCTGCCGGGAATCTACAATAAAGTTTCGATGAGCAAGTTCGGGGTCCCGCTGCACGAGACCGACTACTTCATCTATAGCAACAAAGCCGCCCGGCGCCTTAACCATGACCGGATTGTCAATCAACACCAATTGGTCAGTCCGAACGTTTTCGGGGCGCTGGCCCTGGCGAAGATGGACATGAAGGTCTCCCCGTACTACGCGCTCCTGACAAAGGTAGCGGAGGAGATCCCGGCGACCTCGCTGCCGCTGGATGGTTCTTCCAAGAACAACACCGCGCACCAGGGCGGGATCAGCTTTGTCGACCAGCAGGGCAAGGAGGTTAAGCTAAATGCCAAGCAACGGCGGCTTTACCACGACTACCAGTTGGTTCAATACGACCTGACGGCGGGCCATGGCTACCTGATGAAGGACCGTTTCCTAAAGAGCGTTGCCAAGTAACATAAGATCAACAATAAAATCCGCTACTGCTCACAGAGCAGGGCGGATTTTTAATTACTTAAGACAATTCCAGCAAACCGGTTCGTACTCAGGTTGGCGTGGCATTACAAGAAATATTATAATAAAAGTAGGGAAGTATTAGACACAAACGTGCTGAATGGGGGAATAGTTGATGAGTACAAAGTTTTATCAAGAGAGTACCCAGGACGTGATTAAACAACTGCGAGGAACACCCCAGGGACTGACGACCAGCGAGGCCCAGACGAGGCTAAAAGAGGACGGGCCCAATGCCCTGCCGGCGGGGAAACACCTGTCCTTATTGCAGAAATTCATCGCCCAGTTCAAGGACCTGATGATTCTGATCCTGATCGTAGCAGCGGTTGTGGCCGCCATTGCTGGCGAAATTTCTGATGCCATCATCATCCTGGTCGTTGTTATCCTGAATGCGGCCTTCGGGGTTTTCCAGGAAACCAAGGCGGAGAACGCGATCGACGCCCTGCAAAAGATGAGTACACCGACGACCAATGTGCTGCGGGACGGGCACGTCAAGCAGATCTCCAGCAAGGACTTGGTAACGGGTGATGTGATCCTACTGGAAGCCGGGGATATCATCCCAGCCGACGTTCGTTTTCTCAAGACGCAGAACCTCAAGGTCGAGGAGGCAGCCCTGACCGGTGAGTCGATCCCGGTTGACAAAAACGGCGAAACGATCACCGACGATTCCACCGTCCTCGGCGACCAACACAACATGGGCTTCATGAACACCAATGTGACGGCGGGGACGGCCGAGGGGATTGTGACGGCAACTGGCCTTCAGACCGAAGTGGGGAAGATCGCCGACATGCTCAATAACGCCAAGCCGACGACCACGCCCCTGCAGAAGAACATTACCCATCTGAGTAAGGTTCTCTCCGTGCTGGTACTGGTGATGGCCGTTGCGATCTTCCTGATCGGGATGCTGACCCACCGGGAATCGACATTGGACATGCTGCTAACGGCGATCTCACTGGCGGTGGCCGCGATTCCGGAAGGGTTGCCAGCAATCGTCACAATTACCCTAGCCCTGGGGACCCAGGCGATGGTCAAGCGCAACGCCTTGATCCGGAAACTGCCGGCAGTTGAAACGCTGGGTGCCACGGAGATCATCGCCTCGGATAAGACCGGGACACTGACAAAGAACCAGATGACGGTCGAACAGGTGATGATCGATGGCCAGTTGTTCGCCAGCAAGGACTTCGGCAAAGAAGACAGTGCTTCGCTAGAGAAGGCGATGATCCTGGCCAACGAGGCCCAGGAGGGTGACAAGCAGGAGCTGCTTGGCGATCCGACCGAAACGGCCCTGTGGCAATTCTATATCGACAAGGGCGTCAGCATCGCGGATTTCAAGGCCAAGTACCCGCGGGTAAACTCCCTGCCATTTGATTCCGAACGGAAAATGATGTCGGCGGTGGTCAAAGAAAATTCGCAACCGGTTCTCTACACCAAGGGGGCCGTGGATGAACTGCTGGCCCGGACCAATCGCATCCTCGATCATGGTCAGGTGCGGCAAATTACGGATGACGACCGGGAGACTATCCTAAAGTTTAACAATGACCTGGCCAAGCAGGCGCTCCGGGTCCTAGCTTACGCCTACCGACCGCTGGCGGCGGATGAAGCCCACAGTTCGGACTCCAACCAGGTTGAACAATCGCTGATCTTCATCGGCTTGACGGGGATGATCGATCCGCCACGTCCCGAAGTCAAGGCAGCGATCAAGGAAGCTAAGCAGGCTGGCATTCGGCCATTGATGATCACCGGAGATCACAAGGTGACGGCACGGACGATTGCCGAGCGGCTCGGTATTATCGAACCGGGTGACGAAGACGGCGCAATTACCGGGGCCGAGTTAAACGAGCTAAGTGACGCGGAACTCAAGGACAATGTCGAGAAGTACCACGTTTATGCCCGGGTGGCTCCCGAGCATAAGGTGCGGATCGTCAAGGCTTGGCAGGCCCACGATAAGGTGGTGGCCATGACTGGTGACGGGGTCAATGATGCCCCGGCACTGAAGGCAGCCGACATCGGGGTCGGTATGGGAATCACCGGGACCGAGGTTTCCAAGAACGCGGCTGACGTGGTCCTGGCCGACGACAACTTCGCAACGATCATTGCGGCGGTCAAGGAGGGGCGGAAGGTTTTCGCCAACATTCAAAAGGCGATCCAGTACCTGCTCTCCGCCAACCTGGGGGAGGTTTTGACCCTTTTCCTGATGACGATTCTGAACTGGGCCATTCTGACCCCGGTCCAGATTCTCTGGATCAACCTGGTCACCGACACCTTCCCGGCAATCGCCCTTGGGGTTGAACCGGCGGAAGGGGACGTCATGAAACAGCGGCCACGGGGCCTGCACTCCAGTTTCCTGTCGAACGGTACCGGGTCCAACATCATCTATCAGGGGCTCTTGGAGGGAGCGTTGACCCTCGGGGTATACTGCCTGGGGATCACCTTCCCGGCTCACCAGAGTGCGGCCCTGGTCCACGCCGATGCACTGACGATGGCCTACATCACGCTGGGCCTGATCCAGCTGGCTCACGCCTTCAACTGCAAGTCCCTGCATGGCACGATCTTTAAGAGCGGAACCTTTGCCAACCACTACTTCAACTGGGCAATCATCGTCTCGACCATTGCACTGGTAGTCACGGTCTTCGTTCCACAGCTGAATCCAATTTTCCATACCACCGAGTTAAACGGGATGCAGTGGGGAATTGTCCTGCTGGCCGGAATCCTGATGGTGGCCGTGGTTGAAATCGTGAAGTTTTTCCAGCGGCAATCGAATAAGTAAGCAAAAAAAGGATGATGCCTCACGCGGGCAATGTCATTAAGTTAAGAGCTTGACAATTAGTGGTCGGTTCTTACAGGATGTCGTTTGAAAAGTAATTCGTTAATTTTAAGGCCACCTAAGTAGTAATCGCGGTTACTAATTAGGTGGCCT
>NZ_JAOVYZ010000047.1 GCF_026413145.1 Limosilactobacillus kribbianus
AGGAGAATTTAACCTATACCAGTTGACCAAAGCCAATGATAATTAGAGGTTATCATGCGGTGACCAGAAAACAAGTTGTATAGTAGCAAAATCCGAAAGGATATATTTATAGAATACGAGGAGAAATTGCAATGAAAACAATCACGATTGGATTATTAGGCCTCGGCACCGTCGGCAAGGGCGTCGTTGCCCTCCTGCAAAAGCAAGCTCCGAAGATCTCGCGGACGCAGGATTTTCAATTTAAGCTTAAGAGCGTGGCGGTGCACAACCTCGCCCGGCATCAAAATGACGACCTGCCCGCGGGCACGATTTTAACGGACAAGGTCGCCACGGTGGTCGATGACCCGGAAATTCAAATCGTGATTGAAGCCATGGGGACGATTGAACCGGCCAAAGTCGCCATCTGCCAGGCAATCTTAAACGGTAAGTCGATCATCAGCGCCAACAAGGACTTGCTAGCCACGGCGGGCCCGGAGCTGTTGGACTTGGCAAAGACGGCCAAGGTGGACTTCTTCTATGAGGCCAGCGTCGCCGGGGGCATCCCGATTTTGCGGATCCTCTCCAGCAGCCTTGAAACGGACCAGATCACCCAGATCACGGGTATCATCAACGGCACCGCCAACTACGTCCTGACCGCCATGGACCGGAAAAAGCAGGATTACGCCACGGCACTCCAGGCGGCCCAAAAGTTGGGTTATGCCGAGGCCGACCCGACCAACGACGTTCAGGGGATCGACGCCACCTACAAACTGATCATCCTGAGCCGTTTTGCTTTCGGGCAGTCGCTGCGCTGCGCCGACGTTCCCTCCCAGGGAATCACCGCCATCACACCGGCCCAGCTCCAGAGCGCCGACCAACTGGGGCTGAAGATCAAACTCCTGGCCGTTGCCAAGGAGTTCAACCACCAGCTCTTCTCCTTCGTTGGTCCGGCGGCACTTCCCGCGGCTGAACCCTTGGCCCACGTCAACGGCGTTCAAAACGCAATCGCTATCCAAAGCGACGCACTGGGTGAAACAACCTACACCGGACCGGGTGCCGGGGCCGCTCCAACCGCCAACAGCATCCTCAGCGACCTGCTGGCCACCGGTGACGACATCGTCAAGGGTAACTGCGGCCGCGAGTTCAACAGCTACCGGCGGCCGGCCCGTGCCCGGTCGCTGGCGGCAGTGCCCCAGCGTTATCTCATCACGATCGCGGGAACGGGCAACCTGCTTTCCATCGCTTCCAGCGTTCCCACCGCGCAGTGGGAGCGCCAGGTAACCAGCAACCACTACTGGAGCGGCCTGACCCCCGTGATCACACAGGCACAGTTAAACACTTTAATGAAGAAACTCCAAAAGAGTCACCAGCAGGTGGCGGCCCTGCCACTGGCGAATAGCTGGCAGACCACACCAGCTCCAGTGACCGTATAAGAAAACGCGCCTTCCCGATTTGGGGAAACGCGTTTTTCGGTTACAATAATAGTAATTTTATTTAAGGAGTCGATTCAAATGACGTGCAAGGCCAACATCAAGATTCGCCGCGCCCAACCCAGCGACCAGCAGGCAATCATTGCAATCTTCAACGAAGCCGTCACTAGCGGGATCGCAACCGACGAGGATGTGCCCATCACGGTGGCGGAGCGTGCAGACTGGTTTGCCCAGTTTGACGCCCGCCATCCACTCTGGGTCGTCACGGTCGACAGCACGGTCCGTGGATGGTGTGCCCTCGAGCACTTTTATCCCCACCCTGCCTACGCCGATTCGGCAGAGATCGCCATCTACGTTCATCGACAGGCCCACCGGCACGGACTTGGCCGGATGCTGTTGAACTTTGCCGACCAGCAGATTCGCGAACATCTCCATTTCAAGACCGTGATCACCTATATCTACGCCGAAAATGTCCCGAGCCAGGGTCTTTTCACCAGCTGCGGCTACGAACACTGGGGCCAGCTGCCAGACATTTCCAAGGTCGGCGGTCGGTACCGCGAGCTTAAGATCTATGGCAAGAATTTTCCCAATCACCCATAAAGGCAGAAACGGGACCCGATAAATCTGTAGGTTTATCGGGTCCCGTTTTGTCATTTTAATTCAATTAGTCCAGGCCGACCCGCTTGAAGATCGTGTCGACGTTGCGGAGGTGCCAGTGGTAATCGAAGGCATCGTCCAGGTCTTCCTTGCTCAGCTGCTTTTGGATGGTTGGGTCATCCTCCAGCAGTGGCCGGAACGGAATCTGTTCGGCCCAGCACTTGGCGGTGTATGGCTGGATCAGGTCGTAAGCCGCTTCCCGGGTCATGCCGGAGTTGACCAGCTTGAGCAGAACCCGGCCGGAGTAGATCAGGCCCAGCGTCTTGTCCATGTTCTTCTTCATCGTCTCTGGGAAGACGTCGAGGTTCTTCAGGATCCGACCGAAGCGCTTCAGCATGTAGTCGATCAGCGAGGTAGCGTCCGGCAGGATCATCCGTTCAGCACTAGAATGGGAGATGTCCCGTTCGTGCCAGAGCGGAACGTCCTCGTAGGCCGGCACCATGAAGCCTCGCAGAACCCGGGCACAGCCGCAGATGTTTTCTGAGCCGATTGGGTTCCGCTTGTGTGGCATTGCAGAGGAACCCTTCTGTCCCTTGGCGAAGTGCTCCTCGACTTCGTGGATTTCCGTCCGCTGGAGGGAACGAATTTCGGTCGCCATCTCTTCCATACTGGTCCCGATCAGGGCAATTGAAGCGATGTATTCGGCGTGCAGGTCCCGGGGCAGCACTTGCGTGGAGATTTCCTGGGCCCGCAGACCAAGCTTGTCGCAAACGTACTTTTCAACGAAGGGGTCGATTTCGGCGAAGGTCCCCACCGCACCGGAGATCTTACCGGCTTCAACACCGCGGGCCGCGTGTTCGAAGCGTTCCTTGTTCCGCTTCATTTCGGAGTACCAGCGGGCCGCCTTGAGTCCAAAGGTGGTCGGTTCCGCGTGGATTCCGTGGGTCCGGCCCATGCAGACCGTGTACTTGTACTTTTCGGCCAGGTTCTTTAAGACCTCCATGAAGTCGTCGATGTCCTTGCGAATGATGTCGTTGGCGTGCTTCAGCCGCAGACCTTGGGCGGTATCAACAACGTCGGTACTGGTCATCCCGTAGTGGACCCACTTCCGTTCGGGGCCGAGAGACTTGGAAACGTCACGGGTGAAGGCGATCACGTCATGGTGGGTGACGGCTTCGATTTCGGCGATTCCTTCGACGCTGAACTTGGCGTTCTTACGAATCTTTTCAACGTCTTCGGCCGGAATGTGACCGAGCTTGCTCCAGGCTTCGTCGGCGGCAATTTCAACTTCCAGCCAGCACTGGTACTGGGTTTTCAGGCTCCAAATCTTCTTCATTTCAGGACTAGTATAGCGATCAATCATCAGTTAAATTTCCTCTCTATTTTTCGTTCTGCCATCATTATCGCACAGGCACCGCTTGGCCGTAAAGCCGAACTTTACTTCTCCCAGATGCCAGTTTCGTCAATTTCCTTCAATGTTTGTTCAATGTCGTCCGTCAAAATCGTGACGTGGCCCATCTTCCGGTTGTGGCGAATCTCCGCCTTGCCGTAGTCGTGGAAGTGCCAGTTCGGCTTGTGGGCGATCTGCTCCCGAACCCCGGCGACGTGCTGGCCGAGGACGTTGACCATCACAACCGGCTTTAAAAGCTCAATCTTGGGCAGCGGCCAGTTGCAGATCGCCCGGTTGTGGATCGCAAACTGGGAGAAGTTGCAGGCCTCGATCGTGTAGTGGCCGGAATTGTGCGGCCGTGGTGCCAGCTCGTTGATGTAGATTTGGCCGTCCTTGCCAACGAACATTTCGACGCCCAGGATCCCCCGGAGGTCAATGGCGTGAGCGATTTTGACCGCCATCTGCTGCGCCTTTTCCTGAAGGGCCGGGGAAATCCGTGCCGGGACGATACTCAGGTGCAGAATTTCATCGTGGTGGATGTTTTCAGAAACGGGGAAGACCGTTACTTCGCCGTTCTCGTTGCGCCCCACCATTACCGAACATTCCAGTTCAAACGGTACCCAGCCTTCCAGGATGGCATCCTTGGTTGACAGGATTCCGTCACACTTAGCCAGGTCGGCATCACTGTGCAGGACCTCCTGGCCGTGACCGTCGTAGCCACCCTCACAGGTCTTGAAGACACAGGGGTAGCCAATCTTGGCAACGGCCGCCTTCAGGTCGTCAGCATTCTTGACGGCCATGAACGGCGCCGTTTTCAGCCCGGCATCGCGCAGGAAGGTCTTCTCGCGGATCCGGTTCTTGGTGGTGTAAAGCAGGTGGGTCCCCTGCGGCACGTAGACCTTGTCGGCAACGTCTTCTAGGGCCTTCAAGTCGACATTTTCAAATTCGTAGGTCAAAACGTCCGAGCGGCGGGCAAGTTCCTCGATCGCCTTGACGTCGGCATAGGGCGCCACGATCTGGTCGTCCGCCACCTGGCCGGCCGGACATGCCGGGGTCGGGTCGAGAACGATGACCTTCATCCCCGTTTGTTTGGCGTCCAGGGCCATCATTTGGCCGAGCTGGCCCCCGCCGATAATACCGATTGTCTGTCCCTGTTGAATCATCTTAGTCAAGGTGTGCACTGCTTTCTGCGGCTTGGTCGTGCATTTGCTTGCGGTAGTCGACAATCTGTTGCTGAATCTTGGCATTATTAATGCCGAGAATCTGAAGGGCCAACAGGGCCGCGTTCTTAGCCCCGGCCACCCCGATCGCCGTGGTGGCAACCGGAATCCCGGCCGGCATCTGAACGATCGACAGCAGGGAATCCATCCCACCGAGGGCGTGGGTTTGGCCCGGAATCCCGATCACCGGCAGGGGCGTGTTCGCCGCAATCATCCCCGGCAGGTGGGCGGCCCCACCAGCACAGGCGATGATGACCTTCGTCCCGTTGGCAACGGCGCCCTTAGCAAAGGCGAACATTTCGTCTGGCATCCGGTGGGCGGAAATAACTTGCTTGCTGTAGTCGACCCCGAACTGATCCAGGATCATGCAGGCTTCCTTAACCGTTGGCCAGTCGGACTTACTACCCATCACAACACTGATTTCACTCATCATTGGTCCCTCCTTAAATCTGCTTTAAAGATAACAAAACCGGCATGTAAATTCAATGGTTTTATCGAACTTTCTCCATATATTAAATTTTAATGTTCGGATTATCTGTCGGAACAAAAAAGCTGGGAAAGCACAAATGACTTTCCCAGCTCAAATAATCTTTTTAGAACAATCCAGTAATCTTGCCCTTCTCGTCAATCGTCATGTTAACCGCGGCTGGCACCTTAGACAGGCCCGGCATAGTCATCATGTTGCCGGCGAGGGCGACGATGAAGCCGGCCCCCAGCTTTGGCACGAATCCCCGGATGTGGAAAGTAAAGCCTTCCGGTGCCCCCAGCTGGGTCTGATCATCGGTGAAGGAATACTGGGTCTTGGCGATGCAGACCGGCAGCTTGTTCCAGCCCAGTTCAGCGTACTGCTTGAGCTGGCGCTGGGCCTTGCGACTAAATTCAACGTCCTTGGCACCGTAAATCTTCGTGGCGACGGTCCGGACCTTTTCCTCCGGCGTGGCGTCCAGGCTGTAGAGCTCGTGGAAGTCGCTCGGCTGTTCAGTCAGGCGAACCACTTCTTCGGCCAGCGCGTGCGTCCCGGCACCGCCCTTGGCCCAGGCATCAGCCTCGACAACGTTGACCCCGAGCTGCTTGCAGTTGTCCGCGATCATCTTGATCTCGGCTTCAGTGTCGGTGGCAAAGTGGTTAATCGCCACGACCAAGGGAACCCCGTAGCGCTGCATATTCTTGATATGGCGGTTGAGGTTGGCCATCCCCTTCTTCAACTCCGGCAGGTTCTCGTCCTTCAAGTCGGCCAGCTTGGCGCCCCCGTTGTATTCCAGGGCCCGGACGGTGGCGACGATCACAACCGCATCGGGGTTCTTGCCCAGGACGCGGCGCTTGATGTCCATGAACTTTTCCGCCCCGAGGTCGGCCCCGAAGCCGGATTCCGTGACCGTATAGTCAGCCAGCTGCAGCGCGGTCTTGGTTGCCAAGACGCTGTTGCAGCCGTGGGCGATGTTGGCAAATGGACCCCCGTGAATGATCGTTGGGGTGTGGTCCAAAGTCTGAACCAGGTTCGGCTTGATTGCGTCCTTGAGCAGGATCGTGATCGCGTCGGCGAAGTGCAGCTCTTTGACCGTAACTGGCTGCTTATCGTAGGTGTAGCCGACCACGATCTGACCAACCCGCTTCTTTAAGTCCATCAGGTCGGTGGACAGGCAGAGGATCGCCATCAGTTCGGAGGCCGCCGTGATGTCAAAGCCGGTTTGGCGTGGAACCCCCTGCATCAGGCCGCCCAGCCCGGTAACCACGTTCCGCAGTGCGCGGTCATTGACGTCCTCGACCCGCTTCCAGATCACCCGGCGTGGGTCGAGCCCCAGTTCGTTGCCCCGCATGATGTAGTTGTCAATCAGGGCCGCCAGGGTGTTGTTCGCACTGGTCAGGGCGTGGAGGTCACCGGTGAAGTGGAGGTTGATGTCTTCCATTGGAACCACTTGGCTGTAGCCACCGCCAGTCGCGCCCCCTTTGATCCCGAAGACGGGACCCATGGATGGTTCACGCATCGCGATGATCGTCTGGTGACCGAGCTGGTTCATTGCATCCCCCAGTCCAACCAGGATGGTGGACTTCCCTTCGCCGGCCGGCGTTGGGTTGATCGAGGTGACCAGGACCAACTTGTGCTTCTTGTCCGGGTGGGCGGCGACGGGCAGGCTGATCTTGGCCTTGTACTTACCGTACTGCTCGATGTCGTCTTCGCCCAGGCCAATCTGTTCGGCGATTTCCTTGATCGGTTTCATTTCCGCTTGGTCTGCGATTTCAATGTCAGTCATCATAATGGTTTTCCTCCATAAAATACGAACGATTATTTGTAGAAAAGAAATATAGTTAACTTATATCATAACAATACTCGCTAATCGGCTAATCGTAAAGGCCAAATCATGAATTTAATCAATTTTCGGCCGTGGGTGTGCTGGGCCGTGCCCCCTTCTTTTCCTTCTGGCGAATCGATTTCACCCCGAGGATGTCGAGCAGGAAGGTAAAGATTGGCACACCGACGATCAGGCCCCAGGTGCCCCAGAAGTGCTCGCTGACCAACAAGATAATGAAGGTGTAGAAGATCGGCAGGTCGGTCTGGCTCGACATGAACTTCGGGTTGAGGACGTAGGCTTCGAGGGTGTGGATGACGATCACCATGATGATGATGTAAATGACGTCCCGGATCCCGCCAACCGAGTAGGCCACTAGGCTGAGCGGGATTGTCGAGATAATCACCCCAGCCATCGGGACCAGGGAAAAGACGAAGACGATCAGGGCCAGGGCTAGGATCTGCGGCATCTTCATGAAGAGCAGGCAGATCGTCGTGATCGCGGTGTTGCAGATGGCGATGAAGAATTGAGCCTCCAAGACCACCCCGAAGGTATTGACGAACTTCTTGCCAAAGTAGGCCAGGTCCTGGAAGAACCAGCCAAAGGTGCTGTTCAAAAACAGCTTGGAGAAAGCGGCCGTCTCCTTCAGGTCGAGGGCGAAGAAGAAGCTCAGGATGAGGGAGAGGAAGAAGGTCACGGTGATCGCCCCGATGCTCGTCAGGGTGCTGACGGCAAAGGTCAGGCCGTGCTTGACCTGGGCCATGATCGTCGACCAGCTGACGTAGCGGCTGACGTAGTGGTAGAGCGTCGTCGCGTCCCGGCTGCTGTAAAATTTGATGACCGAGTTGACCATCTTGATGACCTGGTGCACCAGGACGGGCAGGTACTTGGTAATCCCGAAGTAGAGTAGCAAGACTAAGACCAGGTAGGTCAAAACCACCAGCAGCTTAATTGAGAACTTCGGCAGCCAGCGGCGGACGAAGTTGACCCAGGTGACCACGATGAAGGTCAGGATAAAGGTAAAGAGGATCATATTCATCATCGACCGCATCAGCCACAGCAAGAAGATTACGAGAAATAAGACAACAAAGCGGCGCAGCTCGACATTTTTGATAAAACGGCGCCAGGCATCCGTCACGTTAACCATCACCTTTCGAACAGTTTAAAAAGATACTAATCTAATTTTAATACCGGTCCCACATTCCGGCAACAATTGCCAGTGTTTGTCCCATCGGACGCCTTCTTCCTAGTCATCCAAGGCCAGAGTGTTATAATAATGTCATTATTTGGAGAAAGAAGGATGCTTTTAAATGTTAGAAAAGACGTTCTACAAGTCACTCTTAAGCCACTCTTTCAACATCCCCGTGAAGATCATCTTCTGGGACGGTTCCAGCGTGGTTTATGGTGACGGCGAACCAGAGGTTACCATCACGTTCAAGGAAAAGATTCCGATTCGTGACGTCACCAAGAACGCCTCAATTGCACTTGGGGAAGCATACATGGATGGTAAGATCGAAATTCAGGGCAGCATCCAAGCATTGATTGAATCCGCCTACGAGAGTGCCGGCAGCTTCATGCGCAATTCCAAGTTCCGCAAATTCATGCCCAAACAGGGGCACTCCGAAAAGGAAAGTGAATCGGACGTGCAGAGCCACTACGACGTCGGCAACGACTTCTACCGACTCTGGCTGGACGACACGATGACCTACTCCTGTGCCTACTTCACCGGTGGTAACCGCGATGATCTGACCAAGGCCCAAGAGGATAAGGTTCACCACATCTTGAAGAAACTCGACCCACAGCCCGGCAAGACCTTCTTAGACATCGGCTGTGGCTGGGGAACCCTGATGCTGACGGCGGCCAAGGAGTACAAGCTCAAGGTGACCGGGGTGACCCTGAGTGAGGAACAGTACCGCTTTGTCCAAGATCAGATTAAGAAGGACGGCTTAGAAGACGTCGCCGAGGTCAAGCTGATTGACTACCGGGAACTGGGCAACCAGCAGTGGGACTACATCACCTCCGTCGGCATGTTTGAACACGTCGGCAAGGAGAACCTCGGCCTCTACTTCAAGGACATCTACCGCTACTTAAAGGATGACGGGGTCGCTCTGATCCACGGAATTACCCGGCAGCAGGGCGGTGCCTACAACGGTTGGATCAACAAGTACATCTTCCCGGGTGGCTACGTTCCCGGCCTGGTCGAAATGATCCAGCACATCGAGGAGAACCAGATGCAGATCGCCGACATCGAAATGCTGCGGCGGCATTACCAACGGACCCTGGAGATCTGGGACGCCAACTTCAACGCTCACCGCACCCAAATCCAGGACATGATGGGCGAACGCTTCACCCGGATGTGGGACCTCTACCTGCAGGCCTGCGCCGCATCGTTTGAGTCCGGCAACATCGACGTCATCCAGTACCTGATCACCAAGGGCGCCTCCGGCAAGAACCTGCCGATGACGCGGGATTATATGACAAAATAAGTGAGTGCAATTAACGATCAGCGGGCCGTATGGCTAACTGCGGGCGGAGGTTGGCGCTGCAAGCGTCGGCCTTCGTTCGTAGATAGACACTAAGGGCTCGCTTTTTTGCACGTTATCAATCCGAGTGCAATTAACAATCAGCACTAAAAGCCCTCAGCAGAAATCAAACTGCTGAGGGCTTTCTTATAAGCCAACACAAAAGAGGCATGCAAATTTCTGCATGCCTCTTTTTGGAGATCTAGATTGGTTGCGGTATTTTCAGCCGTTGCTTAATCCTTGTGGTCGTTGCTCCACTTGATTGGGTCTTCACGCCACTGTTGGAGAGACTTCAGGTGGTCGGCGCTGATTTGGTCTGTTGCTTCGGCCTCCTTGATCAGGGTCGTGTAGTCCGTAACGGCGTAGTACTTCAGGTCATTGGCCAGGAAGTTCTGTTCCGCCGCCTGGAGTTGGTAGGTGAAGACGGCCACGACGCCGATTACCTGGGCACCGGTGTTGTTGATTGCCCGGACAGCGTTCAAGACGCTGCCGCCAGTGGAGATCAGGTCATCGATCACTACGACCTTTTGACCCGGCTTGAGAACACCCTCGACTTGGTGTCCCTGGCCATGGTCCTTCGGCTTGGTCCGGACGTAAACCATTGGCAAGCCCATTTCCTGCGCAACCCAGGCTGCGTGCGGAATCCCGGCGGTGGCAGTCCCGGCAATCACATCAGCATCCGCAAAGTGGAGGTTGATCTGTTCTTCCATGCCGTTGTAGATGGCCTGCCGAACGTCAGGATAGGAAATGGTCAGGCGGTTGTCCGTGTAGATCGGTGCCTTGAGGCCACTAGCCCAGGTGTAGGGCTTTTCTGGGGACAGGGTAACCGCGTGAATGTCTAACAATGCCTTAGCAACTCTTTGTGAATAAGTCATAGTAATCTTCCTCCTAATCTGCTAAAAATGCTTGCTGAATCTGCTGGTAGGCTGCGACCGGATCGTCGCTCTGGGTGATTGGTCGCCCGACAACGATCCCGTTGCTGCCCAGCTCCCGGGCTTGTGCTGGGGTCACGACCCGTTTCTGGTCATCATGAACCTTCAAGGATGGCCGGATACCGGGAGTGATGCAGAGAAAATCTGGACGGGTAACCTGTCGGATGGCCGGCAGTTCCCGGGCCGAGCAAATTACCCCGGCCAGGCCGACACCCTCGGCCAGTTGAGCGTAGTTTTGAACGGACTCAATCAGGGAGAGGTCGACGTGCTGCTGTTCATGCAAGATCTGGTCGTCAATCGAGGTCAGCTGGGTGATCGCCAATAATTTGGCTGGCCGTACCCCCGCCTCGACGGCCCCTTCTTCCAGGCCCGCCAGACCGGCCGTCAGCATCTCAGTGCCACCGGCCGCGTGAATGGTCGTGAAATCGATGCCGAGCCGACCGATCGCGGCCATTGCCCGGTGCACCGTGTTGGGAATGTCGTAGAGCTTGAGATCAAGGAAAATCTGGAAGCCGCGTTTCTGGGCTTCCTTGACGATTTCCTGACCAAGGCCGTAGTACATTTCCATTCCGATCTTGACAATCGGCTTCGGAGTTACGTCGACAAGCTCGTCAAACAGCTCGACGGCCCCGGCCTTCGTGGCAACATCAATTGCCACCATTGGTACGTAGCGTTTCAAAACTTCACCTCCCAGAGATCCGTTAATTTTTCAATTCCGTATTTATCCATCGTCATTGGTAGTTCTGCCACAATCTTCGGCAGTGCCAAGGAGTCGTGGAAGCTGGCCGCGCCAACCTCCACCGCATTGGCCCCGGCCATCATGAATTCCAAGACATCCTCGGCACTTTCAATGCCACCCACACCGATGATTGGAATCTTCGAGACGCTGCGGACCTGGTGAATCATCCGCAGGGCCATTGGCTTCAGGGCCGGACCGGACAGGCCGCCCGTAACGTTGGCCAGGACCGGCCGGCGCGTCTTAAGGTTAATGCTGAGCCCGGTCAGGGTGTTGATCATCGTCAGCCCGTTGGCCCCGCCGCGCTCGGCCGCCTGGGCCAGGGGCACGATGTTGGTGACGTTGGGCGTCAGCTTGACGTAAACCGGCACCCCATGGGCCACCTTGACAACCTTGTGGACCAGGTCCTCCAAGACCGCGGGATCGGTCCCCATTGCCAGGCCGCCGTGCTTGACGTTCGGGCAGGAAACGTTTAATTCCAGGGCATTTACCCCGGCCGCGTTCGTCAAGCGGTCAACCACCTCAACGTATTCGCTGGTGGAGAAACCGGCCGCGCTGGCAATCACCGGCAGCTTCGGATAGTTGACCTGGAGCCAGGGCAGCTTCTCGTCAACCACCCGTTGAACGCCGACGTTTTGCAGACCGTTGGCGTTCAGCCAGCCGGCCGTGGTCTGGCAGACCCGGGGACGGGGATTGCCCGAGCGCGGGTTCTTGGTGGTCGACTTTAAGACCAGCGAGCCCAACTGGTTGATGTCGTAGTTTTTGGCGATCTCCTGGCCGTAGCCACAGGTGCCGCTGGCCGCGATCACCGGGTTTTTCAGTGACAGGCCGGGCAGCTCCACGTGGAGTCGTTCTTCCTTCTTCATTTCTCTTCCTCCCGATCGTAGACGAGCTTGCCATCAACAAAGGTCTTGTCCGTCATGCCGTAAACCTGGTCGCCGATGAAGGGCGTGTTGTGACCCTTCGAGAAGAACTGGTCGGCCTTGACCGTGTCCTGGTGGTCGATGTCAAAGACCGCAATGTCCGCCGGGTCGCCAACCTTGAGCAGGCCAACGTTGTCCAGCTTGAAGACCTTCTTGACGTTTTCGGTCAGCCAGTTGATCAGCTGGCCGAGGGTAAAGATCCCGTTCTTGACATAGCGGGTGTAGAGCAGGGCAAAGGCGGTCTCGCTGCCGACAATGCCGTTTGGCGATGCCAAGAAGCCCTGGTGCTTTTCGGCGTCGGTGTGCGGTGCGTGGTCGGTGGCGATGCAGTCGATCGTCCCGTCCAAGAGGCCGGCTAGGCAAGCCTCCTGGTCCTGCCGGCTCCGTAGCGGCGGGTTCATCTTGAACTCGGCGTCGTCGCCGGGAATGTCAGCATCCGCGAGCAGCAGGTGGTGCGGCGTCACTTCGCAGGTCACGTTGATCCCCAATTGCTTGGCGTGGCGGACCAACTCGATGCTTTCCTTGGTTGAAACGTGACAGACGTGGTAGTGGGCACCGGTGGCCTGGGCGATCACGATGTTGCGGGCAATCTGCGCCGTTTCGCTGATCTTTGGCATCCCCGGCAGTCCCAGCTTCTGGGCCACAGGACCGTCGTTGATGACCCCGCCATTGGCCAGCTGGTTGTCCTGGGCGTGGTCACACATCACCAGGTCGTGAGCAGCTAGTTGCTGCATGGCCCGGTAGACCACTCCGGCGTCCTGAATGCCGGCACCATCATCGCTGAAGAGCCGGGCGCCCGCTGCGTACTGGGCGGCCACGTCGACCGGTTCCTTCCCCGCCCGGTCCTTGGTAACCGGGGAGTACTGGATGATCTTGATGGCGCCGTCCTTTTTGTTGCGTTCCACCTGCTTTTTGAAGCGTTCCGGCGTGTCGCAGGTTGGCTTGAGGTTGGCCATGGCAGCAATGGTGGTAAAGCCCCCGTGGGCCGCGGCTCGGCTGCCAGTGGCGATCGTTTCCTTGTTGGTGTAGCCTGGCTCCCGCAGGTGAACGTGGATGTCGATCAGGCCGGGGGTAATCAGGTTGTTATTGAGGTCGATCACCGTGGCGTCTTCTGCTGCGTTCAGAGCGGCGCCGATCGCCTTGATCTTGTCGTCCTCGATCAGGACGTCGCAGGGAACCAGTTCTTCGCCGACCAGGTGCCGGCCATGTTTTAATAGGGTTTGGCTCATTGCACTCACCCGCGATTACATAATGCCTTGGTAGCGGAGGATCCGGCTTAAGATTGCCATCCGCACGAAGACCCCGTTTTGCATCTGACGGAAGATCCGGGCGTTTGGTGCTTCAACCAGGTCGCTGTCGATTTCGACACCGCGGTTAACCGGAGCCGGGTGCATGATGATGGCACCCTTCTTCATCTTGTTGTAACGTTCGCGGGTCAGGCCGTATTGCTGGTGGTATGCTTCGGCGTCAAAAGCCCCGTTTTCGGCACCGGACAGCCGTTCGTTTTGGACCCGTAAGAGGTTAACGACGTCCATCTCCGGCAGCAGTTCGTCGAAGTCGCCAAAGGTTCCGTACTTGGCCAGCTCGTCGTCGTACCATTCCTGTGGGCCGGCGAAGTAAACCTTGGCACCGAGGCGATTGAGCATCATGGCGTTGGAGTGGGCAACCCGGGAGTGCGACAGGTCACCGATAATCAGTACCTTGAGGCCGTTGAAGTCGTTGAATTCTTCGTGGATGGTCATCATGTCCAGCAGGCACTGGGATGGGTGCTGGCCGGAACCGTCCCCACCGTTGGCAATCCCAATCTTCAGGCCTGGGTGGGCAATCAGGGACTTGTAGTATTCGTTTTCGGGGTGGCGGATTACCGCGATGTTAACCCCGATGGATTCCATCGTCTTGACGGTGTCGTAGAGGCTCTCACCCTTCTTGACGGAACTAGTGCCCGCTTCAAACTGCATCACGTGCATGCCGAGCTTCATTTCGGCCATCTGGAAACTGGTCTTGGTCCGGGTGGAGTTTTCGAAGAAGAGGTTGGCTGCGAATGCCGGCCGGTTCAGGTGCGGCTGCTTGCCGTGCTTGTAGTCTTCGGCCTCGCTGATCAGGTCGAGGGCGTCGGCAGCGTCCATGTCGGCAACAGTGACAACGTTTGGTTGAATGCGTTCAGTACTAATCATCAAATAGATCTCCTTTTTAATCTAGATACAACAAAAGCAGCGGGAACTTGGCCTGGTTCTGGTCGAGTTTGCGCTGCTTGGGTGTTTTTTGCTTATATTAAAGGATAGGCCGAAAACACTGCACCGTTTTTGCTCTCACAGGACGCAATTAAAAGGCTCAGTTCTTCGAAAATACCTATTTGATCGAGGTGGGCGTTCATCTTGCCTAGCACTGGGGGTCGAGGAAATTCTGTTAAAAAAGACCTCCTCAGCACTAGGCTAAGAAGGTCGAGATATTCTAACGCTCAGATAAATCCTTCCTAGCCTCGCTGGACTAAGTTAAAGGTATTTTGCTTGCCAATAATACTAGTCGTTTCCCTCATGAATGTCAACACTAGTTTTGCGAAAAATTGAATTTCGTTAATTTGAACCGGGTGATTAAAAAAAGCACCCCACTGCTGGAGCAATGTCATTAAGTTAAGAGCTTGACAATTAGTGGTCGGTTCTTACAGGATGTCGTTTGAAAAGTAATTCGTTAATTTTAAGGCCACCTAAGTAGTAATCGCGGTTACTAATTAGGTGGCC
>NZ_JAOVYZ010000048.1 GCF_026413145.1 Limosilactobacillus kribbianus
AGAATTTAACCTATACCAGTTGACCAAAGCCAATGATAATTAGAGGTTATCATGCGGTGACCAGAAAACAAGTTGTATAGTAGCAAAATCCGAAAGGATATATTTATAGAATACGAGGAGGATAATTTGTGGAAAAAATGACCCAGAATCAGGTCCGCGAACAGCTTGCCATTGCTAAACAGCAGGGAACTTTAATTGAGGTTCATAACCTTCCCGATGATGACTATTTTAACGTCGGCTTTGTAGTCGGGCTGGATCCGACCTTTTGCATGCTGATCAGCATCGATTGGGATGGCAAAATCAACGGCTTGATTGTGATTCGCGTGGCCAGTATTCTCTACACGGCGCGTGGGACCGACTACCTGCTCACCGTGTCAGAAAAGACCAAAGTTGCTCACCGTTACCACTATTTCGATACCTGGCAGGTTCAGCGGTTCTTAGACCAACACCCGGCGATTACGCAGGGCAATCTTTTACAAAACGTTCTCCAGGACTCCTTCAACCACGATTTACCGGTGGTAATCGGCACGCGGAAGTACAAGGGGAGTGACGACTTTGTGGGGCGGCTGACCGAACTCGATCGAATCCAACTAACCATGCACTATTTTAACGAACACGACTTGTCTTCGCTTTGGGAATACTCCGTTCTGCTAGCCCAGGTGGACTATGTTCGAACTCGTGGTGCCCAGGCGGCCACTGGTCAACAGATTTTACAAGATCTTTTTCCCGAAGACTGATTGAATCGCGGCGCTGAATAATATAAAGTTATTACTAGAAAATAAAAGTTGGGTGAGGTTCGAAAATGGGGAAAAAAGTAACGATTCGTGACATTGCGCGGCTGGCCGGCGTTTCGGTGACCACGGTTTCACAGATTCTAAATGGGAAGGGAGCCCGCTTTAGTAAGGAGACGCAAAATCGCGTCTTGAAATTGCGGGATCAATATGGCTACGTGCCGGACTTCAATGCCCGGAGTCTAATCCTTCGCAAGTCGTCGAGCATGATCGGGGTGCTGGTGCCGGACATCAGCAGCCCCTTTTTCGGAACCTTTGTGAAGGGGGTCCAGCAGGTTGCCCAGCATGAAAAGATGATTCCATTGATTTTCAGTGCCAACCGGGACCCGGAATTGGAGCAGAGCTACCTCTCGCAAATGATCTCCCGGTCAATTGACGGGCTGATCATCGCCAGTGTGACGATGACGACGGCGACCATCGACCGGTTGATTGGCAATCGCGATATTCCGTACATCCTGTTTGATAAGAATTACGCGCAGCAAGGGACCCGGGTCTTGACGGATGACTATCGTGGCGGCAGCCTGGCCGCGCAACATCTGGTTGATCTAGGTCACCAACGCCTGGTGGTTTTGCGCCCGCAGCAGCAGAGTGAGAACTTTACCCAACGACTGAAGGGATTCTATGACACCCTGGAGAAAAACGATATCCACTTGGACCAAGAACGCGATGTTGTCATTGAACCGCTGAGTCGCCCCGGCGGCTATGCAGCCACGGCGGCGGTCTTAAAGAGTGATGCTACGGCGGTTTTTGCCGGCAATGACGACATGGCGATCGGCTTATTGCGGGGACTGGCTGAACGCGGGGTTAAGGTCCCACAGCAGCTGTCGGTCATGGGGTATGACGATATCTATATGGATGAGTATGTTTCGCCACGGTTGACGACGGTTCGGCAGCCAATCCTCGACCTAGGGGCCGGTGCCGCTAAATTATTGCTCAGTAAGATTCACGATGAGCACGCCACCGAACAAGTTCGGCGCTTTCCGGTTGAGCTGGTGGTGCGGGATAGCACTACGGTGCCGCGCCAAGAGCAATTAATTAAGTTTGATTAAGGAACGGTGGACGCAGCCCGGGCAAGGATTGCGTTCACTTTTGTTTTCGAGTACACTGAATGGAAAAAACGAGGTTTACCAAAATAATGAAAGCTGAATACCTGATCAAAATTCTTGTTCCGACCTTTCTAATCTTTGCGCTCCTGGTGTGGCTGACGATTGCTCACATCATTACAGGCTTTTGGATGTACTTGTTGTGGATTGCCGGCTTTGTTGTCGCCAACCTCTGGGTGACCCGGGTGACGGCCCAGCGGAGCTATCGACGACTGAAAAAGAAGCGGGAGGCGGAAAAGAAGAAGGAAAATGAATAAGCTTGGCAATATTTTTAATTTTCTGTACCGGTGTGGAATTATGCTGATCCTGTTTTTGCTGATTCAACTACCACCGGTCGCCATCAGCATTGCCAATCGACACCCGAACAATCTCTGGTTGACGGTTTTGCTCTTGGCAATTTTTCTGATGCTATTTGGCTTTATCATTGGCTGGGCACAGCGGATTTATCATTGTTATCTACAGCGACCAATGCAGCAGGGAATCCGGCCCGGGATGATTATCGGCGGCTACCTGGTCCTTTTGGTCGGAATGAGCGTGCTGGGACAGTTAAACCAGTTAATCTACCACCAAGCTCAAACGGCCAACAATCAGGCGATTGCATCCATGCTCAATCACAATCAGTTGGCCACAATTGTTTTTGCGATCTCAGCTTGCACGCTGACGCCGGTGGCCGAGGAATTGATCTTTCGGGGGGTGCTGACTAACCTATTTTTCCGCGCAGACCGCTTCTGGCCCAAGATTATTTTGTCGGGGCTCGTTTTTTCTTGTGCTCACATTAGCACTAATGTGATTAGCTTTGCGACATACTGCTTCATGGGGATGGTCCTAGCATATGTTTATCGACGGTCAGGGGATCTACGAAATTCGATTGGTCTCCACGCCCTCAACAATATTGTTGCGATCGCGATGCTCTTAAAAATTTAAAAAATGCTTGTAATCGCTTCCATGAAATGGTATATTAAAGACGTGGAAGGAAAGAAGAAAAAAAGAGGCCATGATCCGTCATGGAATCCTCCCACTGATGAAGCGCCGAAGGAAGTTATGGAGTAGGCAGAAGCAACGCAAGTGTGACCAGAAACATCGTTTAAAGTTAGAATTCAAAATATTCTGTAATCAGGTCACCGGGGTGCACTTCAGCAGGGGTTATATAAATGCGACTTTGCGGAAGTTTAGAATCAAAGAGAATGGTAATGTAATTAGTTCCAGTGCAAAGTGGCAAGATTCCTTCCGTAAGTTATTGAAAAGGAACCAGATCAGTTGATCCGGTTCCTTTTGTTATATAGTGAATTACAAGGAAGTGAAGAAAATGTTCTTATCAACCGAGGCCTTTCCCCAGGCACATCGCATTTTAGGAATTGTCAATGCGACTAGTCACCTAATGCTGCCGAGCGAGGCGATCGATGCCTTTGAATCGTTTGACCAGCTCTATGGGGCCGTTGAGGAGAAGCTGAAGGAACGTGCCGCTGCCAAGGGGGCCGACGGGGTAGTGAACGTTCGCTTTAATACGACGGTAGCCAACGTACAGGTGGCGCCAAAGTTTTTGGTCGTGACCGGCTACGGGACTATAATTCAATTGATTAATCGCAAAAAGGTGGATTAGGGATTGAACCTAATCCACCTTCATTTTAGGCATGAAAAAAGGTGAAGCAATTTGCTTCACCTGATAAAGCGGGTAACGAGAATCGAACTCGCGACGCAACCTTGGGAAGGTTGAGTTTTACCACTAAACTATACCCGCATAACTAGCTCAAATAACTTACTAAGCTAGTATATAACGTTTTGAACTATTTGTCAGCCTTTTTTGTGGATTTCTTTTGAGTTTTTTTCTTGGTTGTCTTGGACTTGCTTGCCCGGGCCTTCTTGGCAGGGGCTTTCTTGCTTTCCTCGTCCTCATCCGTGTCTTTTTCTTCACGCGGCACTGCCTTGATCATTTTGGCTTCCTTTTGCCGAATAACAGCACGACCGTTTAGTTCGTTCACACCGCTCTTGTCTGCCGGATCAAAATCCTGGATGGAAACCATGATGGAGTTATTATAAACTTTTTCGACGACGCCAGTGAAGTCATGATCCATGGGACCGAACTTCTTTCCCTTAACAACGTCACCAATTTCGAAATCAGCCACTAAGTCTCACCTCATTATGTAGTTATAATCGTCCGTAATACCGGTATACTTTACACTGTTTTATTAATTTTTTCAAGTGTGAAGCTTGCTGGCGTTGGCAATCCAAGAATGATAAAATTAACCTTGAGGAGGTGGCCACGATGCTGAGAATGATCGCGATCATAATGGTGGTGTTATTAATTATTGCTAATCACTTTGGCAGCCGGGCAAAGAAAGAAAAGATCGTCAGTAACTGGCTGGTGATTGCCCGGATTTGTTTCTTCGTGTTGCTGACGGTGGCGATCGTTCATTTTATTTTGACCCTCTCAGCATACTGGTGGCTGAAACTGATCGGGATTATCTATCTGATCCTGGTTGATATTCTAATGGAGACAAACTTCCGTTTGAAGCGGGAGACCTTTGGCGACCCGAACCGCGCTTACGGAGTGACGGTTGCATTGGTCGTGGCACTGCTGGTAATTATTGGTTGGTTTTAGAAAAATAAATTTTTTCAAAAAAGTGCTTGCTTTTTTCTGGAGATTAGATATAATTAATATCGTTGCTTAGGTGAGCAACTTAATTAAATGAATTGCCCCAGTGGCGGAACTGGCAGACGCGCAACGTTCAGGTCGTTGTATGGGTTTCCATGTACAGGTTCGAATCCTGTCTGGGGCATTCATCGGTAGCAATGCTGATGTAAAATTAATTGAATAGATTGCCCCAGTGGCGGAACTGGCAGACGCGCAACGTTCAGGTCGTTGTATGGATTTCCATGTACAGGTTCGAATCCTGTCTGGGGCATAATTACAGAGCAACCCGGAATAATAGAAAAGCACAAACCCTTGACATTAAAGGATTTGTGCTTTTTCTTAGTTATGGAGAATCACAGAAAATAATAAAGTCTGCACACATCCTGCACACATTAAATTCGACTTTGTGAAAAAAGTTAAGCGCACCTAACATTTCACAAGCTACTCAAAGCAGTGATGATCTGATCATCAGTGTGCTCTTTGTATAAGTCGATCAAACATGCATAGGTGTTCATCATCGTGGCAATGTCATTATGCCCCAGTGATAGCATATGTTAGTTTCTTGGCTTGGCAACATGGTTGTGGCAAAGAGAAAAATAAAAGAGGTTGGTACGCCAATACTTTATTAACTTGGCCTCTGGTTGCATCTGTCTGGAGTTTTTATATTTAACTAGTCACGGCTTATAGAAGAATTTGCTTGGCAAAAAACTTTGTGAAGGAATAACTATTTACTGAGAATAGTCTATCAGTAGTTCTTGTCCAAAACCTGACGACACTAAAAGCTGATTATTGGGAGGTATTTTTTGTATGAAGTTAAAGATAAACATGTGGACTGGGATTTTTGACATTATTAATTGTGTCTTATTTTGTATCTCATGGTTTGTTATTTTTGGGACCGCTGTTTCTGATGCAACAAGTGGTGGAAATGCGACAAGTGGGGCTGCCGCATTTTTTTATTTGATGGCTTGGATTGGTGTCGTATTGAATATTGTTGCTTTGGTTAAATCTAAGAAGGCTGGAATCTCCTTAGTAGGGCCTATTTTAGGCATCATCGGTAGCGCACTTTTTGGGATCACTGCCGCTATGGCTTTTCCCGCTCTGGTTGTGTTAATTGTTGCAACGGTATTTACAATGCTTCAACATCCAGCAAAAATTAATGATAATCAATAACTTTTTTTTGTCCGATTAACATTAAAGATGTTAAAAACTGAATAAGAAAAAGCGGCCGTCAAGCCGCTTTTTCTTTACTCAATTTTATCAAGCACCGCCTGCATCGCGGTGGCCGATTGGACCATCTTGGCGTGTTCCTCGGGGGTCAGTGGATACTCGATTACCTGGCCGATCCCCTGACTGTTGATCACGGCCGGGGAACCGAGGTAGAGATCATGGATCCCGTATTGACCCTCCAGTGGTGCCGAGATCGGCAGGACGACGTTCCGGTTTTCAATGATTGCACTGGTGATGTAGGCCAGGCACTTGGCAACCCCGTAAAAGGTGGCGCCCTTGTTGCCGATGATCTTGCCACCAGCCTGGTGAACATCGTCTTCGATTCGGTCCTTGTCCTCTTGGCTGAGCTGAACCCGCTCAGTCAGGGGCTTGCCATTAATAGTGATTTCGTTGAAGGCGGCAAAGGAGGTGTCACCGTGCTCGCCGAGGATCTGGGCATCGACCGCGTTGACCGACAGCTGGAGGCGATGGGCGAGCAGGACCCGCAGGCGCATCGAATCCAGCGAGGTTCCCGTCCCGATGACCCGTTCCTTGGGGAAGCCACTGAGCTTCTGCGTGAGGGTCGTCAGGATGTCGACCGGGTTGCTGGAGATTACGAAAACCCCCTTAAAGCCGCTGGCGACGACCGGTTCAACAATTGACTTGAGGATGGCCACATTTTTATTTACCAAGTCGAGTCGTGACTCACCGGGCTTGCGAGCTACCCCGGCAGTAATTACGACCACGTCCGCGTTGGCCGCATCGGCGTATTCACCGGCTTGGACACGTACCGGGCTGGTCAATGGGGTAATGTCGGCCAGGTCGCCGGCGTCCCCGGTGGCCTTTTGCTTGTTGCGATCGACAATTACCAGGTCATCGATCTCGTGGGTCGACTGGAGCAGCGCAAAGGCAAAGGCCGAACCAACTGCTCCGTCACCAACGAGAACGACTTTATGGGTATATTCATCAAGCATCAAACTCAGCTCCTTACTTTAACTCTTTTTGTGCGGCCCAGTGATTGATTGGGCCAAAGCGGTGTCCGGCATCCAGCGGGTGGGCGATAGCGGCGTGAACCGCGTCCTTGGCCCGGCTAACTGCTTTATAGACACCATTTCCCTTGGCAAGTTCGGCAGCGATGATCGCAGAAAAACTATCGCCGGTTCCATTGAGCCGGGTGGTCGAAATAAAGGGCTTGGTGAGCCAGAAATGACTGCCGTCCTCAAGTAAGACCAGGTCAACCACATTCTCCTGCTGCTCCTGGTGGTGGGCACCTTTAACGACAACGTTTTTCGCACCCAGTGCCTGCAGTTTCTTGGCTGCCTTCAACTGGTCGGCTCGACTGTTAATAGTCATTTCTGCCAGCTTCTGGGCCTCGAAGAAGTTCGGCGTGATGACGGTAGCCAGGGGGATGATTCGCTCGCGAAAACGTTCGTAGGCGGATTGTTCCAGCAGCATGGCCCCGTGTTTGGTGATGATCACCGGGTCGACAACCAGGGGGCCGAAATCTTCTTCGCGGTAGTGGTCAGCGACGACGTCAATCACCGCGTCGTTGGCCAGCATTCCCGTCTTGGCCGCGCGAATATCAAAATCACGGGCCAGTTGTTTGAACTGTTCGGCGATAAAATCGACTGGCATGACCTGCTGGGCGGTAATGTCATAAGAGTTTCCGGCGACAGCGGCGGTCAGGATGCCGTGACCGTAGACCCCGTCCGCAAAGAAGGCGTGGAGGTCGGCTGGCATCCCGGCACTGCCGTCGCAGTCGTGACCGGCAATCGTGAGGGCCTGAATTGTTTCCTGCATCTTCACATCATCCTTTCATGAGATCTTAATAATTAATTTTAGCATATCCCCGGATAATGGTAATTATTAAGGCAAAATTTCTTGTAATTAGGTTAAAGTTTGTTATAATAAATCAGTGTTAAAGCCAATGACCGGGGAGTAGTAGTGATCCGGCACTTGACAGCGACCCTTTAGTGGTGTGAGGAAGGGACCTGCCGATCACGAAAGCGTGCCTCGCAGGCGTAGTTTAATAATCAAGAGTGGAATTTCTCATTCAATTAGAGTGGTACCGCGGGAATAATCTCGTCTCTAGTAAGTTACGTGCTTATTAGGGACGTTTTTTGATACAAGGAGGAATATTAATGGACGAAAAGCAAAAAGTTGCAAACGCACTGGCGCAGGCATTGCCGGACATGGATGTTGCTGAAATTGAAGACAAGATTGAACGGCCAAAGGATGCAAAGAACGGGGACTATGCTTTCCCAACCTTCTTCCTGGCTAAGACCTTGCACAAGGCACCCCAGATGATTGCCCAGGAACTGGTCAAGAAGATCGACATGCAGGGCTTCGACAAGGTTGTCGTCGCTGGTCCTTACATTAACTTCTTCCTGGACAAGGCGGAAGTCGGTTCCGACATCTTAAAGGAAATCTTGAATGATCCCGAAAATTACGGGAACCAGGACCTGGGTCACCACGCCAACGTGACGATTGACTACTCCTCACCAAACATTGCCAAGCCAATGGGGGTTGGTCACCTGCGTTCCACGATGATCGGTGAAGCCGTTGCCCGGATTTTGGAAAAGGTCAACTACAACCTGATCCGGATCGACTACCTTGGTGACTGGGGTACCCAGTTCGGGAAGATGATGGCGGCCTACAAGATGTGGGGTGACCAGCCGGAGATCCAAAAGGGCTTAAAGGAAGACCCAATTGACACCCTGGTTAAGCTCTACGTTAAGATTAACACCGAAGCCGACGAACACCCTGAATACACCGATATGGGTCGTGAATGGTTCGCTAAGCTGGAACACGGGGATGAAGAAGCATGGCGGCTTTGGCACTGGTTCCGGGAGATGTCACTTCAGCGGTTCCAACGGGTTTACGACATGCTGAATGTGCAGTTCGACTCCTTCAATGGTGAAGCTTTCTCTGCTCAGAAGATGGAAGAACCAATCCAACTGCTCCGTGACAAGGGGCTGCTGAAGGAAAGCCGGGGGGCTCAGATTGTTGACCTCGACAAGTACAAGCTGCCACCATTGCTGATTATTAAGTCCAACGGGACGACGACCTACATCACCCGTGACCTGGCCACGGCCCTTTACCGGAAGCGTATGTACGGTCACGCCAAGTCCCTCTACGTGGTTGGTGCCGACCAGGAAACCTACTTCCGTCAATTACGGATGGCCCTGAAGGAAATGGGTTTCAACTGGTGGGACCAGATTACCCACATCTCATTTGGGCTGATGAACCTGAACGGGAGCAAGATGTCAACGCGGCGGGGGAATGTTGTTTCCCTGGAAGACGTGCTGAATGATTCTATCGACCTGGCACGGAAGCAAATTGCCGAAAAGAACCCTGACCTGAAGAACGCCGACGAGGTTGCCAAGCAGGTTGGTGTTGGGGCCGTGATCTTCCATGACTTGAAGAACTACCGGCGGAACTCCGTCAACTTCAAGCTGGAAGACGTTGTCAAATTCGAAGGGGAAACTGGTCCCTACGTTCAATACGCTCGTGCCCGGGCTGAGAGTATCCTGCGGAAGGGCGGCATCCGGGACTTCAGCGATGTTGACCTGACCAAGGTTGGCGATTCCGCTTGGGACCTGATCAGCTTCCTGAGCCAGTACGGCGAAGCCATCAAGCGGGCAGCCGACAACTACGACCCATCCGTTGTTGCCAAGTACGCCCTGGAACTGGCTAAGAAGTTCAACCAGTACTACGCCCACACCCGGATCCTCGACGAAGATGAAGGGCAACAGGCACGGCTGGCCCTGACCCAGGCCGTCAGCGATGTTCTGAAGTCCGCATTGAATCTGCTGGATGTTCAGGCACCAGACGAAATGTAATTTTAAGTCAAAACAAAAACGGTTGGCACCAAGTAGCGCCAGCCGTTTTTTGATACATCAAAAAGGCTCACCGACTGGAAATTTTCCAGCAGGCGAGCCTTTGTACGTCATTATTGCTCGTAAACACTCCGTTTAAGGATCCCCACGTAAGGCAGGTTACGATAAAGATTGTTGTAGTCCAGGCCATAGCCGACGAGGAATTCGTTTGGCGTCTTAAAGCCCACGTAGTCACCGTCAATTTCGACTTCCCGCCGCTCGGGCTTATCGAGCAGGGCGCAGACTTCCACGCTCTTGGCGCCGCGATCTTTCAGCAGCTGGACCAGGTAAGCAAGGGTGCGGCCGGTGTCGATGATGTCCTCCATGACAAGGACGGGGCGACCAGCGACGTTGGATTTTAAATCCTGAACCAGCTCTACCTCGCCGGTTGAATTGGCGCCGGCATAGCTGGAAACGTCGACCAGATCAACGTTGAGCTTAAAGTTGAGCCGCTTCAGCATGTCGCTGGTAAAGATCATGGCACCAGTCAAAACCGAAACGACAATTGGGAATTGGTCCTGATATTTGGCGGTCAATTCGGTTGCCAATTCGTCCTCACGCTGCTCGATTTGGTCTTGGCTGATTAAAATGCGTTCAATGTCGTTATTCATTTAATTTCTTCCTCTTTGTTTGATTAATCGTCAACAACGATTTCCTTATTAACGTTCAGATTTTACCACATAATCACCCAAAAATTAAGATGGAAATTAATTATTTTTAAACTTGTTGATTTTAATGTTCGGGTTTTGCAAATGAGCGTCCTGCTGTTCGGAAAGGGAAAAGATTGGTAAAAACTGTCCAAAAGTTATGGTGCGGGCAGTGGATTATGCTAAAATGACAATCAGTCAACAATGAACGGAGAAAAATAGAATGAAGCGTGAACCGCAAAAAACACCTTTTAAAGAACAAGCAAAAGCGTGGCTGAAGGCGGCCTGGGCACGCATCTGGGCGGGAACGAAAAGAGTTAGCCGGCGGGTGCGAAATTGGACCCGCCGCTTCTGGCACCGTTATCAGCTGACCAGGTGGATTATTGTTGTTTTACTGGCGGCCTTTCTGGTGATGAGCATTCACCTCACCTTTGTGGCCAAGACGGCCGACGTTGGCAACCTGAAGAATCGCCTGGAGCGGACAACCATCATTTACGACCGCAACAAGAAATCGGCCGGGAGCCTTTACGCCCAGAAAGGAACCTACGTGAGCCTCAGCAAGATTTCTAAGAACGTGCCGGATGCCGTCCTCTCGACTGAGGACCGCAACTTTTACCACGAGCACGGTTTCTCAGTCAAGGGGCTTGGACGGGCGGCCTTCTTGCTTGTCCGCAACAAACTCTTTCACCGGGATTACATCTCTGGTGGGGGAAGTACCCTAACTCAGCAGCTGGTTAAAAATGCCTTTTTGACTCAGCAGCAGACCTTTTCGCGCAAGGCCAAGGAGATTTTCATTGCTATTGAGGTGGAAAACCAGTACAGCAAGCGCGATATCCTAACGATGTACCTCAACAACGCCTACTTCGGTCACGGCGTCTGGGGGGTTCAAGACGCGGCCAAGCGTTACTTTAACGAGGATGCCAGCGAGCTGACGGTTCCCCAGGCTGCTACCTTGGCGGGGATGCTGACCTCACCGGGAATTTATGACCCGATCGAACACCCGGCGGCTACCAAGCAACGCCGGAACCTGGTTCTGCAGTTGATGGTGGAAAACAACAAACTGACGCAGACGGAGGCCAACCGCTATAAGCAGACGGCGCTGAGCGTGACGAATGGCTATGTGCCAAACGATACTTACAAGTACCCGTACTTCTTCGACGCGGTTATTTCCGAGGCCGAGAGTAAATATGGGATCTCTGAAAAGGACATGATGAATGACGGCTACAAGGTTTACACAACCTTGGATCAGGATCAGCAGCGTTCGATGCAACAGACCTACGATGACGATGACAACTTCCCGGCGGACTCAGCCGACGGAACTAAGGTCCAGTCGGCGTCGATTGCCATGGACCCGAAGACCGGTGGGGTGACCGCCGTCGTTGGTGGCCGGGGCAAGCACGTTTTCCGGGGCTTCAACCGGGCAACGCAAATTCGCCGGCAACCGGGTTCAACGATTAAACCAATTGTTGTCTATGCGCCGGCGTTGGAACACGGCTACTTCTACGACTCGACGCTCCAGGACAAGAAGCAGTCGTACGGGACCAATAACTACACGCCGAAGAACTACGATGATACCTACAGCGGCAGCGTGCCGATGTACAAGGCCCTCTATGAGAGTCTAAATGCCCCGGCCGTTTGGCTGCTCAACAAGATCGGGGTCAACCAGGGCTACCAGATGGCCAAGAAATTTGGTTTGCCGGTGGAAAAGGGCGATAAGAACCTGGCATTGGCCCTCGGTGGAATGACTAAGGGGGTTTCACCGCAACAACTGGCCCGCGCCTACGCAACCTTTGACAATGAGGGGCAGATGCCAACGGCTCACTACATCACGAAGATTGAGGATGCCTCCGGACGGGTGATTGCCCAGAATAAAGGGACCAAGACCAAGCACGTCATTTCGGCCAAGACGGCCCGGGAGATGACCAGCATGCTGATCGGGGTTTACGAACACGGGACGGGTGAATCCGCTAAGCCAAGCGGCTATACCGTTGCCGGAAAGACCGGGACTACCAATTCTGGGGTCAAGGGGGACGAGTCCAACGACCGGGACAAGTGGATCGTCGGGTACACGCCGGATGTAGTAGTTGCCACCTGGGAAGGTTACGATGATACCAACAAGGGGCACGTCCTAAACGACATCACCGAGCGCAGTATTAACGCCCTCTTCAAAAACGAGCTGACCGGAATCCTCGACAACACGCCGGGAACCAAATTCACGGTCAAGGACGCCCAGACCCGGGCC
This sequence comes from Limosilactobacillus kribbianus, assembly GCF_026413145.1. GTDB lineage: Bacteria > Bacillota > Bacilli > Lactobacillales > Lactobacillaceae > Limosilactobacillus > Limosilactobacillus kribbianus. The sequence continues at coordinate 12,500 of NZ_JAOVYZ010000048.1, forward strand.
ACAAGTAAGACGAAGAGCAAGTCCAGCGGTTGGAAGTCACTCTTCAATAATGATGGCGACATGCTTAACCAATTCAACCAATCGGTTAACAACTTCGGCAACAAGGCCAAGCAGTGGTGGAGCGGCGTGAAATCCCTATTTTGATTAGGGCCGCAAACATGATACAATTACAAAGACTTAAGTAGTAGAAAAGGAGATTTCTAGTCATGGTTGTAAATATTTACGATACGGCGAACGAAATGAGTCGCCAGTTGGTTGAAACCCAAGAATTCCTCGGCCTGAAGAAGGCTTTCAACGAATTGAAGGAAGACAAGGAAGCTTTCGAATCCTTCAAGAAGTTCCAAACGATGCAGGCAACTGCCCAGCGCAAGCAGATGCAGGGACAAAACCCAACCGACGATGAGATCAAGGCAATCCAAACTCTGGCCAAGGAAATCAGTGGCAAGAAGGCGGTTCAGAATCTGATGAACAATGAACGGCAGGTTGACCAGATGCTCCAACAGCTGAACAAGACCATTACCTCGCCACTGCAAGACCTGTACAGCGACATCATGCCACAAGGTCCGGAAGACAAGTAATGGCGTTAACTAAACTGGAAGAACGGTTGCGGCCGATCTTCCAGTTTTTAATTTTTTATGAAAATGCCCTTAACATTTCCTTGTCGGTGCTGGACCAGACGGTGAAGTGTGGTATATTGGATGGGTGATACTTTTCGAAAAAAATATTTTTAAGGGATGTGTTTTCTTGAAATCCAAAAAGTTATTAGCAATCGTTGCTGGGGTGGCACTGATGATGCCGCTGGCAGCCTGTGGTAACAAGGCCGTTGCGACGACGAGCGGTGGTAAGATCACCGAGAGTGAATATTACAGTAGCATGAAGCAGACTAGCCAAGGGAAGCAGGTCTTACAGCAGATGATCTTGGACAAGGTCCTGCAAAAGGAATACGGCAGCAAGGTTTCCGACAAGCAGGTCAACGCCCAGTACAACAGTTACAAGTCACAGTACGGGTCACAATTTAGCACCGTTCTGCAGCAAAACGGCCTGACGGAAAAGACCTTGAAGCAACAGATCAAGTCCAACCTTCTGCTTCAGGCAGCGGTTCGTGACTACTCCCACATCACCAACAAGCAGATCAACAAGCAGTGGAAGAAGTACCAACCAAAGGTTAAGACGGCTGAGATCCTGGTTGGTTCGAAGTCCGAAGCGCAAGACATCATCGATCAGCTGAACAACTCGGATAACAAGTACAAGACCTTCAAGAAGCTGGCGAAGTCCAAGTCCACCGACTCTTCCAACAAGAACAACGGTGGGAAGGTTGCGGCCTTCGACAACACCGACACGCAACTTGACTCTGCCTACAAGAAGGCGGCCTTCAAGCTGAAGACTGGTGAATACACCACGACGCCAGTGAAGACCGACGATGGCTACCAGGTCATTTACATGATCGAACACCCGGCTAAGGGGAAGAAGAGCCAGCATATCAGTGGCCTGCGGAACCAGATTGTTCAGCAAAACATGAACAATAGCACCTTCCTGCACAAGGTGGTTTCCAACGTCCTGAAGAAGGGGAACGTTTCCATCAAGGATAACGACGAAAAGAACATCCTGGACGATTACCTCAACTCCAACAGCACCACGAACGGTAGCCTGGGCACGAGTTCAACGTCCAACTCTTCCAGCAGCAACTAATCTTGCTGTGGAGAAAAGCCACAATAGAACCATAATTTTTAAAAGCAGCACTTGCCAACTTTGGTGAGCGCGGCTTTTTGAACGTTATCATATGAAAGAAGTTCCATATTGCACGAAACTAATTCAACACTTCCCGCGGTTCAGTTGATTTGCGACCGCTGCGTAAAAGACGCTCCCCAGCGCGAATTGATCACAAATCGTGCCCTTTAGCATCGATTCTATTATAAATTTAGTGATGGAAAAACCAATGTCATTAAGTTAAGCTATTGACATTTGGGATACCAAAAGAGTGAGCCTTTATTTACACAATTTGTGTGAATGAAGGCTCACTCTTTGCTTTAAACAGCGTTGCTTTTTAAAATTGGCAGATTGCAAGAAATAACTTGAACGAATTTAATGACGTAAATTAAGCAGGAAGATCTCGATTGGTGTGCGCCAGTTAAGACATTTAAGTGGCCGGGAATTCAGATACCAATTGATTTGA
>NZ_JAOVYZ010000049.1 GCF_026413145.1 Limosilactobacillus kribbianus
TCAAATCAATTGGTATCTGAATTCCCGGCCACTTAAATGTCTTAACTGGCGCACACCAATCGAGATCTTCCTGCTTAATTTACGTCATTAAATTCGTTCAAGTTATTTCTTGCAATCTGCCAACCATTAATTTAACGTTGAATGTGTTGCCTAATCAAATTGAAATGGGGATTAGCGTTCGACCATTTATTCCTGAATTGGAAAAGACACGGGCCAAGGTTAATCAAGCACTACGTGAAATGAATGCGCAACAATTGCTTAACCAGATTGATTCAATGAAGACAACTGTTGGTGCTTATACTGACTTGATTTCACAACACGCGGTACTCAACAAACCGGAAACTGTTGATTTGATAAGCTCAACAGTAAATCCGTTTAAGGCGCAAATTAACAGTGATTTAGACAAGTTGAAGTCTAGTGTATCTAGTGACATTAATGATGCTGTTAGCAAGAGTGCTTGGCACACGATTATCAGTAACGGCACAATGCTGAACGGCTGTGGTGGCTGGGTAGCTGGTCAACTCATGTATAACGATAGTGTTGCCTTTGGCCGGCTCTTTGGCTATGTTGAAATCCCGGCAGGTGGGCCAACGATTGACTTTGCAACTAATCCCTTTGGCTCAACTGTGGACTGGACTAACAGCACTTTGCAACAAATCGTACCTCTGTGGCCAGCTAACGGTAATGATGGTCGTCCAATTTTAAGTGTTGGCTTTGAGCAAAATGCTTCTAATCTTGGTCTGTGGAACATTATCAGCGCTCAAGCCAATCCGATAACTAATGAAGCATACCACATGTTCTTCAGTATGCCGTTTACGACCTTCCCAAGTAAAATTCACGTTGAGTAGGAGGGACAAGAATGGATAATAATTTAGTACAAATTTGGCTGTATGATACGACCAATGAAAATAAATTAATTGGCGAAGCTTTTGTTTCTAAAGATACTGAATTGACGACTGGCCAAACTTCAGTCAAGCCTAAAGACGGTCTTTACGGTACGCCACGTTTTGACGAAGAAGACCAAGATTGGTTCGGTATGAGCCGTGAAGAATGGCTGAAAACACACCCGTTTCATGATAGCGGGCAACTCAATCAGCCTAGTCAGCAGCAAGAATTAATGGCAACATTGATGAAGCAGAATGCTGCTTTGTCAATGAAGTTACAATCACAAGTCAAGGCACAAGCGACGGTCAACGCCACGTTAATGAAGAGCATGGCAGAACTGAAAGCTAACGCACAACAGGAGGCATAAAAATGGCTAACGATGTAATGTTTAATGTTTACAAGTCCTACTTCTCAATGGGACTTTTTACCGCTGATGATATCAACTTATTTGTTTCTGTTGGTGACTTATCACAAGCACAAGCTAACGAAATCTTACAAGCAGAATAGAAAATACATAGTCGCCTCCGAAAATCACAATACATAAATAAGTCCTGCTCGGTTGAGTGGGGCTTTTCTTGTGGGCGGCTTTGAGAAAGGAGAAAACAATGCGAACTCTCGAATTGAACCAAGATTGGGGTGCTTGGAAGTTTGGTGATACCGATGCGGTCATGACCTTTTCCGCACGGACTGACGGTAAAGCGCCAAGCGTAAATAACAAGACGTTGACCTTTGAAATCGCAAAGGGTAATGCAACTGTTCGCCAAGACTATATTGCGTCGGCTCCAGGTGAATCAGATGACGATGGTAGCACAGTGGCTTTACACACGTCGGATTTAACCATGCTCAAGCCGGGTACTTACTCAGTTGAACTGTGGATCACCGACAACGATACTAAGAAGACTTCGGTTTATCCATCTGATGGTTTCTGTTCCTTCACAATTGATGAAAACACGATGGCGGTCACCGATGTAGCCAACATCAAAACGATGACACTAGAAGCCGTTTACTCTGACTTGCTACAAAAGATTGATGCCTTTAAGTCTGGTAAGCCTGGCAAGGATGGTGCTACGCCGAAGCTGATCCCTGGTAAAGTCACTAAGCTACCGGCTAATGCACAACCAGGCTTTTTGCTAACTCCAACGGCTAGTGATCCTAACACCTATGTTCTGGATCTTAACCTTCCACAAGGAATTCAAGGCCCACAGGGTGCTTCAGTTAAGGGCCCACAAGGTGCGCAAGGTAATGATGGTTTAACACCAAACATTGGTGACAACGGTAACTGGTTCCTTGGTGCCACCGACACTGGCGTCCATGCTCAAGGGCCTAAAGGTGATATGCCGGATGTTTCCAACTTCATTACTTCGGCAACATTGGCTCAAAATGTCACGGTCATCAATGCGGCAATTGCCAAGCGGGTTACGAAAGAAGACTTCGATAACCTACAAACTAAAGTCGACAACAATGTGCAAAACACAACGAAGAACGCCGGTGACATCTCTAATCTGGAGACAACAGTGGAAGACCATGACAAAGCCATCAAACAGCTGCAACAACAACTTAGCAATCAGAACGATGCAATCAAGAAATTGCAAGAAAGTGTATCTAAACTTACTGCTAAGCCAAATAGTAATAGTGCGATAGCAAGCAATGTAGACAGTGGATTGGCAAAGCCAGCTACTAGTGAAGCAAAACCAGTAAATAGCGGCACGGCAGGCGCTTCGGCAAGTATCAGCTCATCAACTAGCACCAGTGGCTCTTTGAGTACTCACGGTTCGCTGTCAATGCCTAATTCCAGCAAGTAGGGAAGTGATATGAATGCACACCGTAGGAGGATATAGCTGGGACGAGTGGGCGGCTTTGAAAGAAGGTGGGGAAATGCCACACGGCATGTTTGGGCTTGGTTGGGGCGAGGTTGTTTCGCTTGGGACTCTGATCGTGGTAGTCCTTAACTATATCAAAACAGGTATATCAAACACGGCACACGAGTCTAATCGCAAGGATATGGAAGACCTTAAGGATAAGCTTACCGACTTCAAGCTAAGTGTTGGTGAGCTATCAGGATTGTTGAAACAGCTAAATCGTGACCTAGCTAATCTCACTAAGCGCGTCAATCGGCATGGTGATGAGATCGACAAGATTAAAATTGACGTAGCAAAGATCAAGGAAAGATTGGGGATTGATGATAATGAAGGCAGCAAATGATATTTTTACTTGGTTATTTCAGTCTGGAGCCATTGTATGGCTTTTTTATTTTGCCCTGGCAATCGCTAAGCCCTTTGTCGACAACAAGATCAAGCACGCTAAGACGGCTCAGCAACGTGAAGCGTGGGAACTACTTGAGCAGGTAGCCATGACCACCGTTAACTCACTGGTCAGCGCAGACAAGCCAGGCCGCCAGAAGTTCGACGAAGCTTCCACACAAGTTGCGTCTTACCTGGCTGATCACGGTATCAAGATGGATATGGGCACTATCCAGTCAGCTGTACAAGCGGCCTATGAGAAGTCACCACTGACGACACCTGTAAATGAGAGCACGGTAAAGCAGGCAGCTGATGGTCTTTCAACAACGATCAAGTCGGTATCTGCCGATAAAATCAGCGCTGGTAAAATTCACACGGACTTCACTCAGGCTACCCCAATTACTGCGTCAGCACCGACTCCAGCAGGCGATCCAGTCATGGACGCAATCGCACAGGCACCTAACCGTGCCAACGATGTAAAGGAGGGATAACATGGCTCTGTATACTGTAGACGTTTACTCCAATTCTAGCGATGCCATTATCCGTGATAGTCACGCCGATGGCGTTATCGTCAAGGCTACTCAGGGCACTGGCTACGTCAACCCACGATGCAATCACCAGTGGGATCTAGCAGGTTCCCTAGGAAAGCTTCGGGGCCTGTATCACTACGCAGGCGGCGGTAATCCAGTTTCAGAAGCACAATACTTCATTAGCAATATCAAGAACTACGTGGGCCAGGGCATCTTGATCCTCGACTGGGAATCATACCAGAACGCATCATGGGGCAACTCGAATTGGGCCCGGCAATTCGTTGATGAGGTCCACCGTCTCACGGGCGTTTGGTGTGTCATCTACGTGCAGGAATCTGCTCTGTGGCAGGTTGCTAACTGTGCCAATACCTGCGGCGTCTGGGTTGCCAAGTATGCTTCAATGAACTGGAATAGCTGGACATTGCCTAACATGGGTGTCAGTGCTGGTGCCTTTGGTGCCCTGACTGGTTGGCAGTTTACTGGTGGCGATATGGACCGCTCAATCTTCTATATCAGTAAGGAAGGCTGGCAGGCCCTCGCAAACCCTGGTCGGAATGGCTGGCAGGGTAACGGCAACACCTGGCACTACTTCGAGAACGGTACCGAAGTCAAGGGTGACTGGCGTAAAGTAGACGGCAAGTGGTACTACATGGACGCCAACGGGAACACTGTATCCGGCTGGCAGAAGATCAACAACCGCTGGTACTCCTTCAACGTCAACCACGATGGCGCCTTCGGTGCCGCTTTAACTGGCTGGCAATGTATCAACGATCGCTGGTACTACATGGACCCGGAGAATGCTTGGTGTGTCACTGGCTGGAACAAGATCAACGGCAAGTGGTACTACATGGACCCAACCAACGCATGGTGCCTCACGGGATTACAGACGATCGGTGGCAAACAATACTATCTTGACCCAACGAATGCCTGGATGGTTACTGGCAAGCAGACGATCAACGGTGTAGAGTACACGACTGACGACAGCGGCGCTCTCCATACCGTAGCTAAGCCACAGCCTACTCAGCCGACGATTCCTGATCAGCCGACTGAACCTGCTAAGCCAACGGTCACGCTGTCAGACGCTGATCGGCAGGCAATCGTGGACGATTTGAAACCATATATCAAAGAGGTAGTAAAGCAAGAAATTGCGAACGTTGGGAGGTGAGTAGATGAACGACTTAAAAGCACTCTCAGTTTTAACGCAGAAACGCACTGAAGGTGTCCAAACTTATCTTTTCCAGCTTATGCAAGACAAACGGCCGGCACTTCCTGAAAGCAAGTATCGATATGTAGCTTCGTTTGCCACATCGGAATCACTTGTAAAACAGGTCGATATGACGATCAATCAAAGACTGATTGAATTTAACTCTGATCAGATTCTTGACTTACCAGCAGGAGTTTATCGACTTGAAGTCTATGAAATAATTGACAATGTTATTCATGCTATTTTCCCATCTAATCGTGATCTGAAGTTCACAGTGCTGTATAACACAATGGATTTACCAAACGGTACAGTCTCATCACTGACTTTAGACGAGTTCAGAAAACGGTTTGAGGACTTGGCTAAACGAATTTCAACAGGGACCTTCGAATCACCAAGGTTTAAGTCTGGCGAAGTAATTACTGTCGCACCAGATCAACCAGCTTCGGTGGAAATGATCACGGCTGATGATGGAACCGTAACAATTAACTACCACATTCCACGAGGCAGAGATGGTGATAGCTGGAAACCATACATTTCTGAAGATGACGGACACTGGCATATCAAACTTTTAGATAAACCAACAGAAAGCGAGGAAAAATAATTATGGCATTAAAAACTGATATTGATTTAGGCGTTGTAGCACGTGGGCCAAAGGGTGAAATAGGCCCTGTCGGTCCACAAGGCCCCGAAGGTAAGCAAGGCCCAGCCGGAGAGCAAGGAATTCAAGGACCAGCCGGACACGGATTTACCGTTGATAAGACTTATCCTTCCATTGCTGAAATGAATGCTCATTTTGCAGATGATATTAAGGAAGGCGACATGGCAATGATCGCCAGCAATGTTAACGACCCTGACAACGCAAAGCTTTTCATTCGGTCTAACAATGAAATGAAGTTCTTGTCTGACTTATCAGGGGCTCAAGGTATCAAAGGCGATAAGGGTGATCAAGGGCCACAAGGCGAGCAAGGAATTCCTGGTACAGCCGGGCAACAAGGCCCTGCTGGTGAACGTGGTCCGGTGGGCTATACTTACCAACCATACATTGCAGATGACGGCAACTGGCACGTTAAACTTGTAAACCCAGACGGATCAACTAACTAAGGAGGTGGCCCTATTGCAGAACAAAAAAATGCCTAGTGACATCGACTTGAAAGTACCTGCACGAGGGCCCGCTGGGAAAGATGGTAAAACACCTATACGTGGTGTCGATTACTGGACTGATACAGACAAAAACGAGATTAAAAAGTGGCTTGATGATGCAATCCTAAACGGGAAGTGGTGATCAAATGTCATTAGACGACAAGATGACAGAGCTGGCTGATGCAATTCGAAAAAGCAAAGGCATCAATGATAAACTTGGTATTTCTGACATGATCAGCATCTACAGACGTAAGTCATCTAAGGCAACCACAAAATATTTTTTACAAAATAACGGTCTATATATCTATGAGGGTAAAGATGTTGACCTTGAGCTTTCCTCACAGATTCCCGCTCAATCCGATTTAAAAATGACCATCTCATTTTCAGGCGGTGGGACATCAGCCGGAAAGCCGACATATCAATTTTTTCTAACGTTTTATAATCGAAAAAGCGGAAAAGATAGCGGGCTCACTGAAGAGATAGATTTGACGACTACTTACTTCACAAACTTCCAGGGGCCGGACTATAACTTTGAGATCAGAAACAACGATTTAGCTTATGACATGATTCATGTTACTTGTAAGGCTCCAGGTGGTGGGCGTGGAATTCTCTCGTCTTTGAAGATCTCCGGTGAGCCTGCTTCTCAGCCGATAGAAAAGCTGACCACCGTTAAAGAAGCATATACATCATTAGGCGATAGCTTTCGGAAACGCTTCGGGGTTGATCAGCCTTTGACCATCGACCAAATGATTACACTAGCAAAGAACGAATGAAACTTGGAACTTAACGATAATAATCTAAGGAGATGAAACAATCTCCTTTCAGTTTAACCGTGACCCAGAGGCGTGCAGAAAGCGTCTGCTGGGTCTTTTTTATTATGCTATAATATGATCATCTTCTTTTGAAGATTACCTTACAGGCTCTGCTTCGGCAGGGCCTTTTATTTTTGATATAAAAGTACATTATTTTAGAGAAAAGTATTGTTTTTTATACTAAACGTGGTACTATATAGTTGTAAGGTAATTAAGAACAAAGGAGATAATTAAAATGACAAACTTCAGTACAAAAAAGCAACTTGTTGAAAATGGTAAGAGCGAAGTATTCAACAACTGGCACAAGATGTTTGGGATTGGCAAGGACGAATTCCTTGAGAATTTAAAGTGGGTTTGCGAAGATCCAAGAAATGGCAAATCGACCGTTAGTAACAAGCACAATGGTTTAACTCGTGAGATCGCCATTAAGGCTAATGCAGAAGCCATGAAGCGCGCAGAATACATGGCCATGAATGCAGAAGCTCGCAAGATGTTTGGTGAAAGCTTCGACGAAGATAAGTGTGAAGCCCACATCATTAAACTGGAACGTAAGGTTAACGATATCGATGCTACTGAGTACTACGATATCAATACTGGTAAGCTTTTCAGTACCACTAACTTCATCGCTATCAGCGCAACCGACCGAATCTAATGAGAATTAAATATTACATCTATAAATACAAGTATGAGGGGCATTGCACCCTCATTTCTGATTCTTACGACTCTAAAAGCAAGACAATCGAGATCGAATTGACACCAGAGCAGGAAACCTATATCAGTTCATTATCCGAAGTAGCAGTTGACTACGGCTTTTTCGTGCAGGTCGCTTCACGATACTACAACAAGGTACCAAGATCATACGATGAGGGCAACCATACGATAAAAATCGTAGTCCCGAAAGGCCAAGTTGGCATGGTAAAAAAACATAGCCAACAGTTTGTCACCAAACGGCGGAAATTTAATGCTACTAAGAGCGTCAGGCGTAAGCGTGAATGGCGAATGCGACACTTTTACTTTGGTGTCCACAATATTCTTGATCAGACTCGCAAAGCGTACTTAATCCGACTGTCAAGTGATGCCAGCTTCTGGTTTCCTAAAGGCTTAGTACGGAAGTACGACGGCTACTATGGCGGTGTGATTATCGATGAAATAACTTTAAAAGATGGTGAAACAGACGATCCTCTTTCCTTTAAAGATGTATGGCGTCACCTAGGCAGCAGAAAAAAAGCACTTCGACAGGGTGGTGTGATCGATGATCAGTCTGATCGCCATGTGCCACCGAAAATAGCGCCAAAGGAGGTGAAGGCGGATGATCGGCTTAAACGCTAGTCAGAAGCAAGCCATCAAAAAACTGGAGCAACTGCGAGTCGGTGCGCTCTTCATGGAACCGGGCACTGGTAAGACTCGGACTGCCATTGAGCTTATCAACTCATCACAAGCCGACTTCGTGCTATGGATAGCGCCTTTTCAAACGAAGGCCAATCTTAAAGCCGAATTGCAAAAATGGGGGCTACGGAAAAAATACCGTATCGAAGGCGTTGAGTCGCTTAGTAATTCTGACCGACTTTATGTCGAGCTGATCAATCAACTCAAAAAATATCAAAGAGCTTTTATGGTAGTTGATGAGTCACTGAAAATTAAAAACCGCCATGCCATCAGGTCAAGGCGAATACTGGGATTAGGTAAACTGACATACTATCGACTGATCTTAAACGGAACGCCTTTGAGTAGAAACATTTTAGACTTGTGGGAGCAGATGGAGTTTCTAAGTCCGCTTATCCTTAAAATGACCTTTTATGAGTATAAAGACAAATTTTGTGAGTACTCCCACTTCAAAAATGCCAACGGCCAAAAAACCGAGTATATCGATGGCTACGCTAACGTCAAGTATCTTTACTCGCTGATCGAGCCGTATGTCTTTGATGCTAAACTTGACCTGAAAATTGCCGAAAACGAAAAGCGGGTTGACTACTGGGTTTACAATCCTGATGAGTATCAACGTTTGAAAAGGAAACTGCTCCAAGATATCGGTTCGATGAGTGACTACGATGTCTTAGGTACAATGCAGAAGATGCAGCAGAGTTACTCGTTAGATGAAAACAAACTGGATACCGTCGATGACCTAATGAAAAAGCTTAGGCGGCCGTCAATCATCTTTACAAAGTACGTCAAGACAAGGGAAAAGCTAACCGTTCGTTATCCCCATAGTTTGGTGTTGACGTATGGCAAGGGAGCGTTGGGCTTAAACTTACAGAAATACAAAAACATCATCTTTTATGATAAAACCTGGGATTACGCCCAGCTGGAGCAGGCCAAACGCCGAATTTATCGCCTAGGACAATCAGAAGATGTCCGCTACTACTTTTTAGACGGCGACCTAGGCCTAGACAAGATGATCGATGGTTCGATCGAAAGAAAGTCCACCATGTTGCGTGACTTTAAGTACGCTAGCAAGCATTTCGGAAGAAAGGAGTTGATTAAGCATGCCCTCTAAGCACTACTTAGATATCAACGTTTACGAAGCTAGTCAGCAACGCTTTGCCTATCTCTTTAAGCATTTTGAAAATGTTTTAGTTGCTGTATCAGGTGGCAAGGACAGTGCTATTTGTTTTAACTTGGCCTATCAGTATGCCAAGAAGCATAGCTGTCTGGATAAGCTGAGCATCTACTTTTTAGATTATGAAGCTCAGTATAAAATGACGATTGACTTCACTAAAGATCTCTTTGATACACATTCAGATCTCAGAAGATACTGGTTATGCCTGCCAAACTCAGTGCCGTCAGCCACGTCAATGCAGACTGGGCTGTGGGTGCCGTGGGAGAAGGCTAAGCAAGACATCTGGGTACGACCGATGCCAACAGAAGACTATGTCATCAATGAGGATAATGTACCTTGGGACTACAAACCGGGTACTGAAGACTATAAAGCCCAGGAAGATTTCACTAAGTGGTTTTCATCCACACACGGTACCACCGCTGCTGTAATCGGCATTCGAGCGAATGAGTCGATGAACCGTTTCCGGGCGATTAAGTCCCAGCACAAGGTCAATGCTTACGATGATAAAGAATGGCTAGTAGCTAAGGATAAGACAACAATCAACGCTTATCCGATCTATGATTGGACAGTTGATGATATCTGGATTGCTAACGCCAAGTTTGGTTGGAAGTATAATCACTTATACGACTTGTACTATCAAGCGGGCTTACCAGTTGATAAAATGCGGGTTGCCAGCCCGTTCCTGTCAGAAGGGCTAGGCACTTTGAAGTACTACCAAGCTATCGAACCCAACACGTGGGCCAAGATGGTTGGCCGCGTTAATGGTGTCAACTTCGCCGGGATCTACGGTGGTACTACATTGATGGGCTGGAAATCAATCAAACTGCCAAAAGGCTACACTTGGAAAAAGTATCTGAAATTCTTACTGTCTACGCTTCCAGAACAAACCCGAAAAGACTACCAGAAGATCTTCAAGACATCGATTGAGTTTTGGGACAAGCGTGGTGGTGTGCTGGATGACCAGACTATCCAAGAATTGAAAGACGCAGGTATTCCACTGGAAATCAAGGGTAGAACGAATTACCGCACAAAGAAAAAGGCGGTGGCTTTCCATGAGTATCCAGATGATGCTCCAGTCACAAAATTTAGAACAGTGCCCAGCTACAAGCGGATGTGTATCACTATCATGAAAAACGATCACACGGCCAAGTACATGGGCTTCGCCCGCACTAAGGCACAACAAGAAAAGAGAAGAAAGGCGATGGAAAAATATGCCAACATCTTATAAAAGCCCGGCTTACAATGTACGACCGGTACCAGTAGAAAAAATAGATGCCAACAGCTACAACCCAAACCGAATGGCACCCCCAGAAGACAAGCTACTATATCAATCCATTAAGTGTGACGGCTACACTATGCCAATTGTCTGCTACCAGAAACCAGACGGCAGGTATGAGATTGTCGATGGTTATCACCGTTACACGACTATGCTCAAACACAAAGACATCTACGAGCGTGAGGGCGGTAAGCTGCCTGTTGCAGTGATCGACAAGCCACTTGATGACCGGATTGCTTCCACAATTCGTCACAACCGGGCACGTGGTACTCACAACGTCGATTTAATGGTTAATATTGTTAAAGAGCTTAAGGATTCAGGAATGTCCGATGCTTGGATTATGAAAAATATTGGTATGTCAGCAGATGAACTATTGCGACTGAAGCAAGTCAGCGGATTAACGAGTCTTTTTAGCGACAAGCAATTTTCGAAAGCGTGGAAATGATGAATGAGTTTGAAAAAGCAAAGGCGTTTATCGCTGATAAAAACAATTCTTTACCAGAAGTCAGCAAGAGGATAGGCATAGCGTTGCCTACCTTGAAGGCTTATCGCTCGGAGCCGGATAAGTTACGAACAGCGGCCTGGGAACGAGTCCATGCACTAGCTGGTGAGTATGATGCCAAACACTAAGTAGAACCTCATCAGCAAGCAGCATTCGACGTTAGTTGACACGTTGGAGGAAGCACTGGCAGCACGTGAGCGGTTGCGTGAGAAATGGTGGCCGGGATATAAGAGCAAGGATTAAATTATCGGTGCAATTTTGATTGATTTTGCACCGATTTTTTGTTTCACGACCACAAACATTATAGAAAACAAAAATAATGAAAATAGTTTCAGAGAGTACCATTGAAATGTCAATTGTCTTGTTTATTATCAGTCTTTTGGTGCTGATTGTTTTGCCCAATCTGGCCCAGCAGCGTAAAAATGCCAATCGAATCCATCGGCACGCCATGACAGCAGTTGTCCAAACCCAAGTTGATGCCTATGAAAACGAGACGGGCACCGATCGGGTCACTCTTGAAGAATTACGTCGCCATGATTACCTGACTAGTGCCCAGGTCCAAAAGGCGAAGAAGGAACACATCTCAATTGTCAACGGAAAGGCGGTTGCACCATGAGCCGGCGCCCAGCCTTCACGGTGGTTGAGATGATCGTTGTCCTCGGGATGGTCGCCCTGCTTTTTACCCTGATGATGCCACAGTTGAATCCGACCCGGACACAAATTGCCGAGCAGGAGTTTTGGCACGCAATGCGGCAAAATTGGCAGTGCGCCCAGGCAACGGCACAAATTCGTCACCAGGGAACCAATATCATTTACGATCCAGACAATCAACAGATTCTTTTTCTCGCTGACGGGATTAATACGAAAGTTAATATTCCGTCATCTTTGGAAGTGATGCGCTTTAAGGATATCGAGATGCACGCGGATGGATACGTGCGCCCCCGGACAATCATCTTTGATTCGCCCGGTCGGCACCGGCGTTATCTGATGAAGATCCAATTGGCCTGGGGAGGATACAGTCTTGAGGAAGAAAAATACTAAGGGTTTTATTCTAGCCGACAGCTTGGTGGCCCTGTTTATTGTGACTTTGGGAATTGGAATGCTAGCGATGGGGCAAAAACAATTGCTTTACCAGCAGCGCCAGCACCAGGTTCGGCTTTGTGCAGCCCGGTTAGCCAAAGAAGCAACGGATAAATTAGTTGCTACGAAACGCACCGCTACTATTCGGCGCGGGGATTACCGTGCCCGGGCCCAGCGGCATCGAGTGACGGTGTGGTACCGGCAGAAAGTGGTGGTGAGTCTGCGATGAATAAACAAGCAGGATTTACAATTGCGGAAAGCATCCTGGCACTTTTGGTGACTGCTTTGGTGATGGTGTTGATTAACTTTGCCCTGTTTGCACTTCAGCGGATCAACCGGCCTGGTTTAGGCCAAACGGCGGACTGGTATATTTTCTTGCGAGAAATGGAGAGCCCGGATCATCACTTTATCTTAGAAGAGGTTGATGGCCAGAGTGAACTGGTTGTCAAAGAACCCAGCACAGGTCTGAAGTATCAATTGCAGGGTCGCGACACCTTTTACCTTACGGCGGTGGAGCATGGTGGTTATCTACGGGTACTGGACAATATTAAAGGGGATCAATATTCTTTTACCCAGTTGCCTGGTGCGCGTGTTTTAGTGGAGGTGGAACGAACAAATGGTGAACAGAATACGGGAATTATCCAGTTTTATCAAAAATAGACGCGCTGGGTATGCCTTATTGACCAGCATCGTTTTGCTAGGCTTGATTTGCCTGACGGTGGTGTGGCAATACTGCTACTATGCTGCCCAGTGGCAATTGGAAGATCAGCTGGCGCGGGAGTTTTTGCGGGCAGCTAGTCGTAATTTGACAATTGAAAAATAAGTGTCTGGGGAAAGCGGATTCTTGAATTTATTCCGTATTATCGGTAAACTATGTAATGGAATGATTGTAATCTAATGGAGGTGACCAACACTGGCACAACAAACACCACAACAATTATTTCAATTGTTTGATCGCGGAACCGAGATACTGCAAGCGGCCCTGCGTTCTTCCTACCTTGATGCGTTATTAGAAAATATCGAAAACGTCATCAACCATGACATCCAGGTTGAAGATGGGATCCCGGACCAGACAACGTTAAAGCAGCTCGAACAGCTTTACGCTCAGTTGGATTTGGAGCACGCCGATGCCGAGACGCTCCGGCAGCTCGTGCAGCTGAGTTTTTTGAAGGTGATTCGTAAGGATGCCATTCAGGCCAACCACCAGATGACACCGGATACGATCGGCTTTTTGATGGCTTTCCTGATTGAAAAGGTGACGAAGCTGAATCGTCCCTATACGATCTTTGATCCAGCGGTCGGCACTGCTAACCTTTTGACGACGGTAATTAATGCCCTCCAAAGGGTCAGTCAAGAACCCGTTCACGGTTATGGTATCGACAATGACCCGTCAATGCTGGAAGTAGCGAGTGCAAGTGTTGCACTGCAAAAGCTTGACGTTGACCTTTATCATCAGGATGCCATTGATGCCTTGGACATTCCTCAATGTGATTTAGCTGTGTCAGACTTGCCGATTGGTTATTACCCCTTGGACCAAAACACGGGGAATTACCAGACGCGGGCTAAGCAGGGACATTCTTACGTGCATCACCTGCTGATTGAGCAGTCAATGAATTATCTGCGACCAGGTGGTTTCGGGGCCTTTTTGGTACCAAGTAACCTGTTTCAAACTAAGGAGTCACAGTCATTCGTTAAGTGGATTCAGTCGGTTGCTTACTTACAGGGGTTGATTAACCTGCCCGCCGAATTGTTTGCCAACCCAGCAGCACAAAAGTCTATTTTGTTGTTGCAGCGGCATGGTGGGGACAGCAAGCAAGCGGTCAAGGTCCTGTTGGGAGAATTCCCGTCTTTCAAGAAGAAAAAGGAATTCGCCGACTTTGTTGCAGAAATCGACCACTGGGTGGCCACGAATTTAAATCCCGGTTTGTAAAATTAAGTTAGAAACATAAAAAAGCCATCTGTGATAGACTTTTGAATAACCACAAACAAAAGCAAAGGATATCACAAATGACCTATCATCATCTTACCACACGCGAACTG